>CALGLI010000039.1 GCA_937930265.1 uncultured Veillonella sp.
AAATGGCGGGCCGTCATGGTAACAAAGGTGTCGTTTCTCGCGTTATGCGTCAAGAAGACATGCCATTCTTACCAGATGGTACACCAGTACAAATCGTATTGAACCCATTAGGCGTACCGTCTCGTATGAACATCGGACAGGTATTAGAAACACATTTAGGTTGGGCGGTACAAGGTTTAGGTATGCAAATTAAAGCAACAGACCTAAAAATCAAAGAAGTACTTAACGAAGCTA
The DNA here is from genome assembly GCA_937930265.1 of uncultured Veillonella sp. Lineage (GTDB taxonomy): Bacteria > Bacillota > Negativicutes > Veillonellales > Veillonellaceae > F0422. The sequence continues at coordinate 235 of CALGLI010000039.1, forward strand.
AATTGAATGGTACCTACTGGGATGGTATCGACGGTATCAAAGATATCTACGCAGAAATTGAAAGTCTAGAACAAGCCATGGCAGACCCTACCATTGCTAATTATTTGGAAACAGATAAACAAATCGATAGTCAAAAAGTAGTGGCATTAGATAAGATTCTACATCGAGCACAAGAAAAATTTGAAGAATTAGGTGGACAAACTCGCTATGACTTCTTATTGGCAGAAGAAAAACGCATCTATGAATTAGGTATCGAAACATTTGATGATGTAGAAGCGGAACGTCCAGAAATGGAAACAGCTTTAGAAGAAGAATTGCATACACTTCGCCGTGTAGTTAATGTCATCGACACAATTCACCATGTTCGAGAAAAACGCAGTCATTTACGCACTGAGTTGGAAAAATATGGTTACGACTATAGCACATATGGCATGCCAAAACCTGATACAGCGGGCATCCATATTGCTACACCAGTATTTGACGGCGCTCATGAAAGTGACGTATTCGATACACTTCGCATTGCTGGTCGTGATGATGATGGTAAAACTGTGTTGTACGATGGACGGACAGGCGAAAAAATGGATAACAAAGTTACCGTTGGTTACGTGTACATGCTGAAACTTCACCATCTAGTAGATGATAAAATCCATGCTCGTTCCACAGGTCCGTACTCCCTTGTTACACAACAACCATTGGGTGGCAAAGCTCAATTCGGTGGACAACGTTTCGGTGAGATGGAAGTGTGGGCTCTTGAAGCGTATGGCGCAGCCTATACACTACAAGAGTTGTTAACTGTAAAATCTGACGATGTTGTAGGTCGTGTAAAAGCGTACGAAAAAATCGTTAAAGGTGAAAACATTCCTGAACCTGGCGTACCTGAATCTTTCAAAGTATTGTTGAAAGAATTACAAAGTATTGGTCTTGACGTGAAAATCTTGAACGAAGATCAAGAAGAAGTTCTCATCAAAGAATTAGATGAAGATGATGCACCACGCCATGATGATATTCGTGAAGTGATGGAAGAAGGTACCACAGAAGCGACTACAGAAGGAGAGACCTCTACAGTAGAAGGCACACCTGACGGATACATAGTAGAAGAAGAGCCTGTCACAGCAGGTGAAGAAGACGATATTATCAGCCAAATTAGTGGCTATGTAGAATCTTCTGATAATAAGTAATACCACTATCTCGTAAAGGAGGGAGCATACAGTGCTAGACGTAAATGAATTTGATTCCATGCGAATCGGTTTAGCTTCGCCACAACAAATTTTGGAGTGGTCTCATGGAGAAGTTAAAAAACCTGAAACAATTAACTACCGCACCTTAAAACCAGAGCGAGATGGTTTATTCTGTGAGCGCATTTTCGGACCAACGAAGGACTGGGAATGTCATTGTGGAAAATATAAACGCATCCGTTATAAAGGTGTTGTCTGTGATAAATGTGGTGTAGAAGTCACTCGCTCTAAAGTACGTCGTGAACGTATGGGCCATATCGAATTGGCTACACCAGTGTCTCATATTTGGTATTTCAAGGGCATCCCATCTCGTATGGGATTAATCCTTGACATATCCCCTCGTTCCTTGGAACGTGTATTATACTTTGCAGCCTATATCGTAGTGGATCCAGGTCAATCTCCATTGTCCAAACAACAATTGTTATTTGAAACTGAATTCCGTGAATACGAAGCTATGTTTAACGAGCCTGAGTATAAAATTGGCGGTAAAAGTGTTATCATTGAAACCATTGCACAACGTCGTGAACGCTTGCAATTGATCAATTCTGCAAAACATAAAGAAGCTGTGAATGCAGAACTTTCAGCGAATACTGAAATTCCAGAAGAAGAAAAAGAATACGAAGTATTAACTCGTGAAGAAAAATTAGAGCTTGGTGCCTTAGAAGAAAACACATTCGTGTGTATCGATATGGGTGCAGAAGCCATTAAAGAATTGCTTTGCGAATTAGACTTAGAAGCATTGAACGATGAATTGCGTAGTGAATTAGAAACTGCTACAGGGCAACGTAAAGTGCGTGCCGTTCGTCGTTTAGAAGTAGTAGAAGCATTCCGTCAATCTGGCAACCGCCCAGAATG
>CALGLI010000040.1 GCA_937930265.1 uncultured Veillonella sp.
TATCATCAATCAAGCGGAAAAGACCGACAGCTTTGAACTTCCAATGAGCTATAGTATGCCTATAGATACATTCTACATTGATATCAATGGTACGACAACTAATTTGAGAGATACGATTGCAGTGACGAAAACCGACATGCCACATTTTGAATCTGTGGATTGCAGTCCTGCCATATTTCATAAGATTACGGCAATAAACTATACGCAACACGCAATAGATTCTATTGTCATCAAACAACCAAACGTAACCAATAATGTTACAAAGAGTAATTTCTTCATTTACTTTAAGAGTGCTGATTTTTAGTAGTTGTACGTTACTTTCATTAACAACGTCTGCACAACAGAAAGTGAAAACCAACACGATTGAGCGTGACACTATACCTCTGTTTAGGGGAATTGCTGTCTCAACAGACTTGGTTGGCCCTGCACAATTAGCCTTTGGGGACTATGGCCAAGTTCAAGCTTCGCTACGATTGAACTTAAAAGACAAATGGTTTCCTATTGTAGAATTAGGCTATGGCAAAGCTGATGCTAAGGATATCACGACAAAAATGGCTTATAAGACAAGCGCTCCGTATGGTCGAATCGGTATGGATTGGAACCTAAGTAAAAATAAACACGATATTTATCGTATTTATGGAGGAGCAAGATACGCTTATACAACATTTAAATATGATATTGATGGGCAGAATATTACTGACCCAATATGGGGAAATCAGATTGATTTCACCGCACACCAACAAAAAGCTGACTACCATTGGCTTGAGTTTTCATTCTCTATTGACGCTAAGATCTGGGGACCACTAAGAATGGGATGGAGTGCACGTTATAAGCGAAGGATCTACCATTCACATGCAGACATCGGAGAACCATGGTATATTCCTGGCTTCGGCCGTAATGGAAATAGCCGTCTTGGCGGTGAGTTTAACATCACAATGGAACTATGAGAAAAGGTAAAAAAATATATATTCAGGCGGCATTTCTGCTCTTCTTAATTGTAGGAACAATCCT
>CALGLI010000041.1 GCA_937930265.1 uncultured Veillonella sp.
ACATAGAGAACTAGAATTTAAAGAATCTATTACGAATACATTCTTAAAAACAGTATCAGCCTTTGCTAACTATGGAAGTGGAAAAATTATATTTGGTATTTCTGATGATGGAAGATATGTGGGAATAGAGAATACTAAGCAAGCGTGTTTAAATATTGAAAATAAGATAAATGATGCTATAAAACCATTACCAAAATATACTATTGATATAGATGATAATACTAAACTCATTACATTAACTGTAGAAAAAGGAAAAGATACGCCATACCTATATAAGGGTAAAGCATATATCAGAAATGATAGTTCTACAATTGAGGTAGGTCAAATTGAATTAAAGCGATTGACTATGCAAGGAATGAATACAACCTTTGATCGCATTCCATCTCATGAACAAGAGTTAAGCTTTCATATATTAGAAGAAGAATGTCAAAAAAAGTTAGGTATAGAACAGTTGACTCGTGATAATTTAATTACATTGGGACTGTTAGATAAACATATAGGATATACAAATGCAGGTGCATTGTTGGCGGATGCAAATGAATTTTATGGCATAGATATCGCTCGGTTCGGTGCTACTATAGATATCATTTTGAATCGTTATACCTTTGAAAGACAATCAATTTTAAAAACCTATCAAGAAGCCGTGCGTGTGTATCGTGAGAATTACCAATATGATGAGATACAAGGGATAGAACGAGTTGTGGTGGAAACTATACCGGAAAAAGCATTTCGTGAAGCTATAGCCAATGCTTTAATTCATAGAACTTGGGATGTATCTGCACATATTCGAGTAGCTATGTATGATGATCGTATTGAAATTACATCACCTGGTGGATTGTTAGACCAACTTTCAAAAGAAGATTATTTATATAAAGAAGTATCGATGTTGCGTAATCCTGTTATAGGAAATGTATTTTTCAGATTACATTTAATAGAACAGTTTGGAACAGGGGTACAACGTATTATTGCATCTTATAAAGACTGTAAACGGCAACCTGTATTTGATATATCTGAAAACTTTATAAAAATAACATTGCCAGTCGTTAGCCAAGAGATTGGGAATATGAGTCTTTTAGTGCAACGTATATATGAAGCATTACAAGATGGAGAATTGTCATCCAGTGAATTATCAAAACTTACAGGTTATGGAAAACGTAATATATTAGAGGCTGTGAAAGAATTAATCGAAGGCGGTTATGTTATCAAAACTGGATCAGGACCAAAGACAAAATATGCAGTAACATATACGACATAATTTGATACATAATAGGGGATTTGCTAAATTAAAAATACATAGTTACACACACTACGCACATATGATATACTATAGAATATATCTTTTAGTACTTTCACTAAGAAAAGGAGTACCTATAGTCATAGAGGTAGCAAGGGTGTAGCCATTGTTACAGTGAAGTATAGTTAGCTATGGTATACTATAGATATGATATCGAAATTAATAAGAACCTATAAATAGAGTATGTAAAGGAAAAGTGTGTCACCAGAGTGGTGCAAGGAGGTCTTTATGGAGTTAAGACATGAGATAGAATTTGATAAAGATTATACGATGGAGGAAGCTTTTGCAGAGGCAAAGCGTTGTTTAAATTGTGCGAAACCATTATGCCGTACAGGTTGTCCTATTGAAAATGAAATTCCTCGCTTTATCCAAGCTATTGCGCATGGTAATTTTGGATTAGCTAATGATATCATTGCGGAGCGCAGTAGCTTGCCAGCAGTGTGTGGTCGCGTCTGTGCTCGTGAAAAACAATGTGAAGGAGCATGTATTTTAAATCGTGCGAATAAACCAATTAATATTGGTAAATTAGAACGCTTTGCAGCCGATTTTGAAAGTGACAATAATCTTCGCAAGGTAAAACCAAACCGTAAAGACCAAGGCAAGATTGCTGTGATTGGGTCTGGTCCTGCTGGCTTAACGGTGGCTGGAGATATGGCAAAATTAGGCTATGATGTGACTGTCTTTGAACGTCAAGATGAACCAGGTGGTATTTTGTTATTTGGTATTCCTGAGTTCCGATTAGGCAAAAAAATTGTACGCCGTGAAGTGAAGCGGTTAGAAACATTAGGAGTTAATTTTGAATGTAACGTAACAATCGGTCCAGAACGCAACTTAGACTCTTTATTTGAAGAAGGCTTCGATGCGATTTTCATTGCCACCGGTACCCATGTGCCGGCGGAAATTTCTTTACCTGGTGATGACAAAGCAGGCATGTTACAAGCCATGGCTTTATTGACATCAGTACAGTTGGTGCAAAATGGCAGAGCGGAAGAGTCTCTAATTCCAGTGTACAAAGGCGATAAAGTTGTCATTATCGGTGCTGGTAATGTAGCGATGGATGCGGCTCGTACTTGTATTCGCCTAGGTGCTGAAAGTGTAACCGTTACCTATCGCCGTGGAGAAGAACAAATGCCAGCAAACCCATCTGAATTTGAAGAAGCAAAAGAAGAAGGTGTTCGTTTTGAATTCTTAGCTGCTCCAAAAGAAGTAACAGGTTCAGATATCGTGGAAGGTTTAACATTCACACGACAAGAGTTACAAGAAGATGGATCTGTGAAAAGCACTGGCGAAGACTTTACATTACCAGCTGATAAAATCATCGTAGCTATCGGACATAAACCAAATACACGTTTAGTAGGTCCTGGTAATGGTATCGAAGTGAATGAGTCTGGTTATGTAGTGACACGAGATATGCCATATGGTATGACGAGCCGTCAAGGCGTGTTCGCAGGTGGTGACGTAGTGCATAAACCAGCTACTGTTGTATTGGCTATGCGTGAAGCAAAAAAAGTAGTAGAAGGTATCGTAAACTACTGTGAAGCAAAACGCTTTTTAGGGGAGTAGGGTTTTTATTTTTTAGTAACTATGATATAATAAAGGCAAGCGAAAAAGAGTAATGGTGATTCCATAAAGCTCACCAAAAAAACACCCAGGTCTAGCCACCTGGGTGTTTTTATTTGTCTATATAGCTGACAAGGCTAGGCTAGTTACTTCTTAAATACTCGATCTAACCATTTACAAATGTAGTAAGCGAGAACATTTGCCGTAATCGAGATAAAAAGAGTAAGGAGTATTGATTCCATAAAACTCACCCCCTTTCTGTTACCAGTATAGGGGAAGTAACACTTATAGTATAACAGATTGTGGAAAATAACACACTTGAATGAGTAAAAAATATAGATATGTACTTGCACACAGTGGACAAAGGTGTTACAATAGTAGACAGTTATTTTATTTTTAAAGTATTACACTTATAGTTAAGATTCGTACGCATATCGTACAGAAAGGAGATTATCATGGTCTTGTTAGCAATTCTCGTGCTCGTCCTGTTCATTGTAGTGAACGTCATTAGAACTAACAACTCCATAGAGGTCGCCTTTTCATCGGTAGAACTACCATCTTAGGTTTCTTTGTATACAGCATAAGGAATCTAGGTTGTTGTAGTCTATTTGATTAACGTGCATACATATATAGTAAAAGGCGATTCCTAGGAATCGCCATTTTTTATGTCTAATATAGTATGTCAGAATACTAGATGTGGATTGGGAACCTGTTAGATACATAAAAATCATAGAATTATCTAATAGAAATCCCATACAATTATTTCAGTGTTATGCACATAGTATATAGACAACAATATGTAACCATAACAAGTGTTATAACTATATTTATATAAATAGAAAGGATATCATATGGTACGCAGTGATAGAGTTGCAAAAGGAGCTACAAGAGCTCCACATCGTTCATTATTAAAAGCATTGGGCTTCATCAACGAAGAAATTGGAAAACCGATTATTGGTATTGCCAATTCTTTTAATGAAATTATTCCAGGTCATATTCATTTGAAAAATCTTGTACAGTCTGTGAAAGATGGCATTCGCGAAGCGGGTGGTATTCCTATGGAATTTAATACCAT
>CALGLI010000042.1 GCA_937930265.1 uncultured Veillonella sp.
AAAGGCATAGTAAAGGTCTACTATCAACATCATTGTGAAAGGAGTGTATTTTTATGAACACCAGTCCAACTATTGGTAGTAACAACAGTTTTTGGGATCGTAAATTTAATGTAAGGGAGCGCGGTTCCACCATTAAGCGAGAAATCTTTGCAGGTATTACAAGTTTTCTCTGTGTCTCTTATGTGTTAGCAGTGAATCCTATTATTTTGGGGGCTAGCGGTATGAACGAGGGGGCTGTATTCACCGCTACTGCTATCTGTGGCATTATCATTACTTTATTACTCGGTTTGTATACAAATATGCCATATATTGGCATCTCTGGTATGGGGATTAATGCTTACTTCGCCTATACAGTAGTCATCCAAATGCATCACAGTTTTATGTTCGCATTAACTGCAGAACTCATTGCTGGACTACTAATTTTACTCATTGCCCTCACACCTATTAAGGATTATATTTTTGAGGCCATCCCCCATAATTTAAAATTAGCTGTCACAGCGGGTATCGGTTTATTCATTGCTTTAATCGGTCTTAGTAGCGTGGGTATCGTAGTATCAAACCAAGGTACAATTGTTGGACTTGGCAGCTTTACAAATCCTAATGTCATTATTGCTATTATTGGAGTTATTTTAATCACTGCTATGACAGCTCGTGGCATAAAAGGGACGATGTTTATCGCTATCATGGCTTGTGCTATTTTAGGTGTATTCCTAGGTGTAACAAAACTTCCAAATAGTATTCTATCTTTACCGCCTAGTATGGCTCCTGTATTTATGAAATTAGATGTTTCTGAATTATTAACAGCAGATATGTTCTTTGTTGTATTTACATTCTTATTTGTTAATCTATTTAACATCGTTGGGGTCTTAATCGGTCTCAGTGAACAAGCTGAAGTGCCAGAAGCCGATCGTCAACGCGTGAATGGTAATTGTATGAAAGTAGCAGCACTTGGTACTACAATTGCAGGTCTATTCGGGGCCTCTCCACATATTGTAGCTGTGGAATCTGCCGCTGGTATTGCTGAAGGTGGTCGTACAGGAATTGCAGCTATCACTTCCGCTATATTATTTGTAGTAGCCCTATTCTTTGCTCCTCTATTGATGGTAATTCCAGCAGCAGCTACTGCCCCAGTGCTTATTGTGGTTGGCTTATTCATGTTAATGTGCATTAAAGCGATTAATTTTGAAGATATTACCGAAGGCATTCCAGCTTTCTTAACCATTATCATGATGCCTTTCACTTATTCTATCGGCGTCGGTATCGAATGGGGTCTTGTAAGCTATGTAGTAGTAAAACTATTAGCAGGTCGCCAAAAGGATATTTCTGCCATTATGTATGTGCTAGCTCTTATCTTTATTGTAAAAGAAATTATGCCATTTATTATGTAATAACAAAGGAGTCGTTTTATGATTAACTATACTATGTATCCACACATGTCTAAGGTCGCCTTAGGCAAAGAAAAAGCAAGCTTAGTATTAAAACATGCTACCATTTTAGATGTGTTTAGTGAAACTTGGGTAGAAACAGATGTAGCTATTGAAAATGGATTTATTGTGGGTCTTGGTTCTTACGAAGGCAAGGAAGAATTAGATGTACGTGGAAAGTATATTGTTCCTGGTTTTGTAGATAGTCATCTTCATTTAGAATCTACTTTAGTTAATCCTTCCGAATTGATTCATCAAGCTGTACAATTTGGCACCACTACTTTCATCGTCGACCCTCATGAAGCAGGTAATGTAGCTGGTCTCGAAGGAATCCAATTTATCATTGATGAAACAAGCGATGTAGAAGGTCATGTGTATGTAATGGCACCTTCTTGTGTACCTGCTATTGCTGGAGAAGAAACTGGTTGTGTTTTAGAAGCACCAAAACTCAGTGAATTAAAAGAAAACCCTCGCATTTTAGGGTTAGGGGAAGTAATGGATATTCCTCGTGTAATCAACGGGAATGAACCAATGCTTAAAAAATTAGAAGTCTATGAAGATCGTGTTATTGACGGACACATCATCGGTGTCGGTAATAAAGAATTACAAGCTTTTGTACTAGCTGGAGTTCGCACTAATCACGAAGCTGGCTCCTATGAAGAAGCAAAAGCACAAGTGACGGCTGGTGTCCAAGTATTAATCCGTGAAGGTAGTGCCGCTCATAACTTAGATGCTATTGTATCAGGTATTATTGAAGATGGTGTTTCTTGTGATAAATACTCCTTCTGTACTGATGATAAACACATCGAGGATATCATTGCAAAGGGGCATATCAGTTACAATGTGAAACGGTCAATTGAGCTTGGTCTAGATCCAATTCAAACCTACAAAATGGCTTCCTATAATGCTTGCGTAGCCTACCATCTTCGTGACCAAGGTGCCATTGCTCCTGGTTATAAAGCTGACCTTATCATTTTAGATGATTACAAAACAGTATCTATCCATGAAGTCTTAGTAGGTGGAAAAAATATTTCTCCTACCTATACACACGTTAAAAAGACACCTACTCACCTATTACATACTGTCAACATCGGTGAATTTAAACCATCTCAACTAGATTTACCTGTCGTTGGACCTATGCCAATCATCAATTTAATCCCCGGTACTTTGCTTACAAAGATGACACATGAAGAAGTTCCTATCTCCAACGGTCTTTTCATGGAGAATAATACTTTTAACAAAATTACATGCATTGAGCGTCACCATGCTACAGGTCATAATGGCGTGGGGATTATTAAAGGCTATGACATTAAAAATGGAGCTATCGGTACCTCTGTAGCCCATGATGCACACAATGTCATCGTAGTAGGCGATAATGACAAGGATATGCTAGTCGTGATTGAACGACTAAAAGAAATCGGTGGTGGTTATGTCATTGCTAGCGAAGGAAAAATTATTGCAGAGCTTCCACTTGAAATTATGGGGCTCATTACAAATGAAAGCCATGAAGTAGTTGACGCTAAGGTGGCTAAAATGAAAGAAATTGCCTATTCTATGGGGGTAAATCGTGGATTAGATCCTTTTATTAATTTAAGCTTCTTATGCTTAACAGTAATTCCAGAGATTAAAATCACTACAAAAGGAATTGCTATTTTTGGCGAATAATAGAATATAGTTATATAAATTTATAAAAAACAGGAGAGACTTCGATCCCTCCTGTTTTTTCGTCGTTATAATAATTGTTTCTATTGTGTTTATTATTTAGAGCATGCATCTAATAGGTATGCAATACCGATGAATGGAATGCCTGCACGTTCGCCTAAACCGATTTCACAGGTGGAACTAGAGCTTACTCCTAGTGTAGCTCCGTACTCTTTCACTTCATCTCCCAAATCACGTGTAGCGGAATGGTTCAATTCTGGTGTAAAGAAACCCTTTTGTCCTGCGAAACCACAGCATGCAAAGGATTTAATATTGAATACTTCATCAGTACATGCCCGTGCGATAAGTTCAATATATTTTTCTTTACCCACTTTTTTGATTTTACATTGTTTATGAACAATCACCCGTTCTTTACATTTCACGATATCTAATTTCGGTACGATATGTGTGTACAAGAATTCAGATACATCAAGGATTGTCACAGATTTAATGTGTTTGAAAGCATGGGAGAAACATGCAGAGTGATCAATCACAACTGGATATACACCACCGAAGCTTGCTTCTAATAAAGCATTTTCTAAATCCCGCAATGCCCGTTTGTCGATGTCTTCATAGTTTTCAAAGCTTAATCCACAGCATAAGTTTTCAATATGAGGTGGATAGATTACATTATAGCCTGCTTTTTTGCACAAGTTTTCCATAACTTGTTGTAAGCTACGTGTATCTTTTTGACCTTGGTTTGGTTTGAATGCACGGTTTGCACAAGTACTGAAGTACACCACATTGTCGTTGCCCACTGTATTACGTTGGTTTTTCAAAGTATGACGGTTTGCTTTTGGCAA
>CALGLI010000043.1 GCA_937930265.1 uncultured Veillonella sp.
GATTTTCAAAGCTTGACGTACATTTTGCTCTACTAATAATACAGTGGTTCCTTCGGCACTAATTTCTTTGATAACTTCAAAGATTTCGTTCACTACCAACGGTGCCAAACCCATGGAAGGTTCATCTAGTAACAACAGTTTAGGACGAGCCATCAAAGCACGTCCGATGGCAAGCATTTGTTGTTGTCCACCAGATAGAGTACCCCCTAATTGGTAACTACGTTCGTCAAGGATAGGGAACCGTTTGAATACTTTCTTAATATCATCTATGATTTCAGCATCCTTACGGATATAGGCACCCATTTCTAAGTTTTCATAGACACTCATGTCCTGTAAAATTTGTCGCCCTTCTGGAACGAGGGAAATACCAGATTTCACAATATCATGTGTTTTCATAGATGTAATATCTTTGCCCTCGAAAGTAATGCGACCTTCTGTTGGTTTTACCAATCCCATGATGGAACGCATAGTTGTGGATTTACCAGCACCATTGGCACCAATCAAAGATACAATAGAACCTTGAGGAACTTCTAGGTTAATGGATTTTAAGGCTGTAATATGACCATATCCAGCCACGATATTTTCTAACTTTAACATATTATTCCTCCTTTCCTAAGTACGCTTCAATTACATCTGGATTGTTTTGAATTTCTTGTGGCGTTCCTTCTGCAATCTTTTTACCGAAGTTCAACACTGCCAATCGATCACAAATATTCATCATCAACGCCATATCATGCTCAATGACCACCACGGTGATACCTAAATCACGGATTTTACCGATTAATTGGCGCAACGCTTCTGTCTCGCTATCGTTCATACCTGCCGCAGGTTCATCCAACAAAATCAATTGTGGATGTGTTGCTAAGGCACGAGCAATTTCCAAACGACGTTGCTTACCATATGGCAAAGACGTTGCCACTTCTTCTGCATCCTCTTCTAAACCAACGAGTTTTAAAAACTCATAGGCAATACCACGGCAACGCTCTTCTTCAATGCGTTGGCGTTTCGTGCGGAAGAAACTCGACAACACACCAGAACCTGTACGACAATGCATGCCTGTCAACACCGTCTCCAAAGCCGTCATATTACCGAACAAACGGATATTTTGGAATGTTCTAGCAATCCCCATTTCCACCGTACGATGTGGCTTAATACCTACCACATTCATTCCGTCAAAGACAATATTACCAGTGCTCACAGGAAATACGCCGGTAATTAAGTTAAACAATGTCGTTTTACCAGCACCATTCGGTCCGATGACACCAAATACTTCACCTTGATTCACTTGGAAGGTAACCCCTGTTAAGGCAGCCACACCGCCAAAGCTTTTACTTACATCATCTAATTGTAATAGCATGGTGCCCTCCTATTCTTGACCAGACTTGCTCTGTGCTTTATAAGCTTCAAAGCGTTCTGTTAACACTTGTGATTCTGGAATATATAGTTTCTTTTTTACACCTAATTTACGGTAAATTTTATCCATCAAATCTTCTGTCAAAATACCATCTGGACGAACAGCCATCAAGATAACTAACAGTGCACCATAAATAATATCACGATAATCTG
>CALGLI010000044.1 GCA_937930265.1 uncultured Veillonella sp.
ATTACGTACCAGAACCAGAAGTGGTGGATGACACGGTATACTATGAGGCAAAACCTGATACAGATTTCGTCATCACTCGTGGCGATGATGCATCTTATATTATCAGTGGATCTCGTATTGAAAAATTGGTAGCAATGACAAATCTTGATGATGAACAAGCACTGCGGAGATTCCAAAAGATTTGGCGGTATATGGATTTAGATGCGGAATTGAAAAAACGTGGTATCCAAGATGGCGATGAAGTAGTCATCGGTGATCAACGATTTACTTTCCATGATTAGGAGATAGAATGACAGGGAAACAAAAGCGATATTTACGTGCCTTAGCAAGCACTATGCCGGCAGTGGTGATGATTGGTAAAGGGGGATTGGAAGATCCTGTGATCGATAGTGCACGAGCTGCTATTACAAAACGTGAACTAATCAAAGTAAAAGTGCTAAACAACTGCTTGGAAGATCCAAAAGAGATTTTACCAACATTAGCAGATATGTTAGGTGCTGAATTAGTACAAATCATTGGACATAATGGTGTATTATACAAAAAAGCAAAAGATCCAAAAATTGAGTTGCCAAGATAATCAATCCGTATGAGGTGAAGCGATGAGAGAAGAGTTACGACAGGCGAAACGAGTGATTGTTAAAGTAGGAACAAGTTCACTAACCCATGCAAATGGACGCATCAATATTGATAAAATGGAAGTGTTAGTCCGCCAAATTTGTAATTTAGCCAATGCAGGAAAAGAAATGATTTTAGTTTCTTCTGGGGCTACTGCCGCCGGTCTTCCCTCCTTGGGATTTACATCTAGACCAGATGACATTGCCTTAAAACAAGCGGCTGCTTCTGTGGGACAAGGTATCTTGTTACATATGTATGAAAAACTATTCGCTGAATATGGACATACAGTAGGACAAATTCTTGTGACCCGTGAAGATACAGTGAAACGCAGTCATTATTTGAATTTGCGCAATACATTAACGGCCCTCATTGGTTTAGGGGTCATTCCTATTATCAATGAAAATGATGTAGTGGCTATCGATGAGTTTAAAATTGGTGATAATGATACATTGTCTGCCAATATTGCCAGCATTATCGATGCAGATGCATTGATTATTCTTTCCGATATCGAAGGTTTGTATACCGCCAATCCGTCTACGGATTCAAATGCTACTTTAATCCATGAGGTAGAGGCTCTTACACCATACATTTATGAAATTTCTGGCGGTGCAGGGTCGTCTTTGGGCACAGGTGGTATGTATACGAAGATTCAAGCGGCTCATATCGCGACGAATTCTGGTGTTCATATGGTCATTGCCTCTGGTGATTGCCCAGATAGCATCAAAGCAATCATGAATGGAGAAGAACGAGGCACACATTTCTGGCCTCATCGAGATGTACCACAAATTAAAAAGCGTTGGATGGCATTTGGCACACGTTTACAAGGTACCATTCATGTAGATAAAGGTTGCCGTGATGCATTACTTACCAATGGCTCTAGTGTGTTGCCAGTAGGTATTCTATCTGGTGAAGGACAATTTGAAGAAGGAGACACTATTTCTATCGTTCATGATGGAGAGGAAATTGCCCGCGGTATTGTAAACTTTAATCTATCCGATTTATTACAAATTAAAGGTCATAAATCAAAGGATATTCCGGGTATACTACGTGTTCGTGATACCTATCATGTAGTGGTGCATCGAGATAACTTAGTTGTCTTACGACAGGAGTAAATTATGAATCCATATACTGCATATTTTGAAAGTTTAGGCAAAGCAGCACGGTCAGCTTCTATGGCAGGACAAGTGCTAAGTTTAGAAGATAAAAATCGTATCTTAGAACAGATTGCTTGTGATTTGGAAAATGCTATACCAACGATTTTAGAGGCGAATAGCATAGACTGCTCCCGAGCTAAAGAGAATGGAGTTCCATCTGTGATGATGGATCGTCTTCGTTTGACGAAGGAACGTATCGAAGGTATTTGTGAAGGGGTTCGTCAGGTGGCTAATTTGCAAGACCCTATTGGTACTGTGTTAGAAAGTAGAATCTTAGAGAATGGATTGCGCATTGAAAAGCGTCAAATCCCTATTGGTGTGATTGGTATGATTTATGAAGCTCGTCCTAATGTGACAGTAGATGCAGCTGCCTTAGCTATTAAGACAGGCAATGCAATTATTCTTCGGGGAGGTAAAGAGGCATACCACACAAGTGAGGCGATGGTACACATCATGCAAGGTTCTTTAGAGCGGTGTGGAGCCCCTAAAGATCTCGTTCAATTAGTGTCTATTCTTGAGCGAGAAGCTGTAGGTGAATTCTTAGTACAACGTAAATGGATTGATGTAATGATTCCACGTGGTGGAGCAGGATTGATTCAATTTGTGGTCAATAATAGTAAAATTCCTGTTATAGAAACAGGGAGCGGTGTTGTGCATGGCTATGTGGATGCCACTGCAGATGAAACGATAGCATTACAGGTATTGGAAAATGCAAAAGTGTCACGACCATCTGTA
>CALGLI010000045.1 GCA_937930265.1 uncultured Veillonella sp.
ATGAAGGGGAATCGGTGCATAAAGAAAATGGTGAGATTGACTATTGCGTACTTCGGTTTTCTATGGATGAAGGCGATGAGTTAGTGGAGGAAATACTGATTTCTTTAGAGGAACTAGGTATACCGTATGGTGCTAAGTTATACCAAGGAGGAAAATTGGTTGCTGAATTGGGAAATTTACACCATGTCCATGTGGTGCTGGATGCGTCATTGGGAGATGCGAAACAATTCAAACGATTAGATACAAAAATCTCTAGGGCCTTAGAAGAAAATAGTGTTGTCAGTGCTATCACACTACGTATTCCAGAGGGCGTGGCTACCTTTACCTATTATGTAGCAGATAAGGACCTTGCACTTTGCACTATTGAGAAGTATCTTCGTAGAAGTGCACTGGGAAAAGGGGCTACTATCGATGTGGTAGACTCGGGCCTTACCATTCATGAACGGTATATGATGGATATATCTCGTGTGTATCGTGGGTTAGTTCCTGATGTATGGAATGTTATCCAAGGTGAGTGGAAAGGAATCTCACCGCAAGAATGGATGAATCTATTGCGACGATATCCACACACACCAGAGGGACTTAGTTTCTTGCTTAATGTGGTGAACGGAACCTATCAAAAGGAATATACGTCTTTGAAAGTAACATTCCCTATGTTCATGTACGATGATAAACAATTCTATTTATTGTCGGCTCGTCAAATGTTAGACTTTGATCTTCATGGGCGAGAAATAATGAATATGGATATACTAAGCCTTGATGGAAAACCATCACAAGTACGAGCTTCTTCTAAACAGAGGGATTTATGCCTGTTTGCCGCCACTGGTGAGGGGGAACAAGCATCCCGTTTGTACATCGACTATAATCCGACAAAATCTGGTACGGTAGGGCAAATCATTTATTTTGATGGAGATACGAATACATTGACCCTATTAGGGGCGTCTTTTGGTGAAGCCTTGCTGGTTCTTATGAGAGAACAGTCGAATGATATAGGGGATTACTTGATTGAAAGTATCATACAAAAGACGATGAGCCTTGACATAGATATGGCGGATGTACAAAGTGCAGAGAATCAACTGTTGTTTGATGCTATGCGTAATTTGGCTGAAAGAATCTTGGAAAGCACTGGTGGTATGGGCCCTATGGTTGGTAAACGTGGTTTCATGGGCATGGTGCTGTTTGACAATGCAGAATTTGATGTAAATCGCTTTAAAAAGGATTTGCTCACTAAATGGGATATTGAATCCATTACAAGTCCTGAAGGAATGAAAGTTCGTGCAGCCATTGCTACAAAGGATGTAGACTCCGTGGACGAAGAGGATATGGAAGAAGCACACTTTTTAGTGATTGATGACTATAAAGTAGTGGTGGCACCATTTTCTTTTGCCATGCCGATGGAAGCAGTTATGCAGGGGGCTACTCGAAATTACCTTTGGGATAATGCATTGGATGTAGTGCTTCATCACACAAGCCATGTGGCAATTAGCATTGTAGAAGGTCCTGGCAATCCTTTAGAAGAAGGAATCTTATTGACAAAATTACTTTCAGTGGCGACGGAGCAAACGGGAGCTAGTGCCATATATACAAATGGCGTTCTGTACGAAGCGAAAAAGTACCATGAGGAAACGGAACAGTTACGAGACGATATGCTACCTATGGCGAATTTAATTTGGGTAGATATGGATTTTGAAGACGATGATACGATTTCCTTATCTACTAGTGGTATGGAATTATTTAAACAATTAAATGTAGAGTTTCTCCATTGTCCGTGGCACCCAGAAAAAGCTTGGAATTATGTGCTAAGTGTAGCAGAGTATGTTTTAACATCAGATACAACGGTACAAGATGGTGATTCCGTTGGTAGAACTGAGGAAGAGCAAATGACCGTTCATATCGATGAACCAGTTCATACAGATGGAAAACAAAGTATACAAATTTACTTTGATGAAAGTGAAGAAGAATAAATACATGATGAAAGGGGCTGTAGAATCGTAACAGCTCCTTTTGTTCTCTAAATAGTTGTATCGTGTTCTTATATAAAAGAGTAATCTGCATTGCTAGTATGATTTAACATAGTTCAAACTCGAC
This sequence comes from uncultured Veillonella sp., assembly GCA_937930265.1. GTDB lineage: Bacteria > Bacillota > Negativicutes > Veillonellales > Veillonellaceae > F0422. Next base: position 2,089 of record CALGLI010000045.1, read on the forward strand.
TTGCCAAGTGAGGTTAGAAAAAATTAAATAAATTATAAAAAAATACTTGCATAGATGTGGTGGATATGATATTATATATTTGTTGTTACGGTACGTAACAAACGGTAGCGAAACAGTGTTTCCCAAGGACAGTTAAGATGATTCGTTACTATGGACAGAAGATATCGGGGCATAGCGCAGTTTGGTAGCGCACCTGGCTTGGGACCAGGGGGTCGCAGGT
>CALGLI010000046.1 GCA_937930265.1 uncultured Veillonella sp.
TCATCTAAGGATTTGCTGGATTCAGCTTTCACTACATTGCATTTGAGTTTACGTAGTTATGACCGCATTATCAAGGTAGCAAGAACGATTGCTGATTTAGCAGAATCTGAGGAGATTTTAACAGACCATGTGGCAGAAGCTTTGAGTTATCGGCAAGTACAGGAGGGATTGTAAATGAAGGACGAAATCTATGCGAGTGCGCTCCAACATGTAGTAGGCTTGGGGAATGCAAGTTTAGGTAATTTATTTACCTATTATGAAAGTGCTAAGGAAGCATGGCATCATGTGTTACATCATAGTGTAGAACCATCGTTAGGCTGTAAATATGAATTGTTTGATGAAATTCGGCGTCCTATCAATGAAAGCTTTCTATTACAATTAGAAGAAGATTTAGAGCGCTGTCATATGGAAGTGATTACTTGGGAATCTCCCTACTATCCTAAATCGTTGCTAGAGATTTATAATAGCCCCCGAGTCTTGTATGGTCGTGGAAATATACAAGTCTTACAACAGATGAATCGTTCGTTAGCGATGGTAGGAGCCAGAAAGTGCTCTACCTATGGAGTACAAGTTGCAAGACACTTTGGTCGAGCTCTATCTAACTTTGGGGTTGTCGTTGTCAGTGGTGGCGCTATGGGAATCGATCGTGCTAGCCATGAAGGAGCCTTGCAAGGGAAAACTCCAACGATTGCCGTCATGGGCTGTGGTTTAAATGTGACCTATCCAAGAACAAATCGTAATTTATTTTTAGAAATTTTAGAAAAAGAGGGATTACTTTTATCAGAATATGGACCACATATACAGGCTAAAAGTCATCACTTTCCTTCTCGGAATCGAATTATTAGTGGTATGACGAGAGGTACCATCGTGGTAGAGGCTAAAGCAAGTAGTGGATCTTTAATTACTGCTGATATGGCGATTAATGAAGGACGGGATGTATTTACCATACCTGGCAATGTATTGACTCATACTTGTGATGGAAATCATTGGCTCATTCAACAAGGTGCCACAGTATTAACAGATCCAGAACAAGTATTGTATGAATATGGTTGGCAAAAAGTCGCAAAGTATAGTAACATGGATAGTGAAAATGTACACACATTGAATGAAGATGAGCAACTCCTGTTAGATTCGATGAATCCAGGTGGAACTACAACGATGGAAGAATTAGTGCATACTACGCAATTGCCTTTATCCAATCTTCATACATTGCTGTTACAATTAGAACTAAAGCAAATGATTACACATACCTCTCAGGGGTATGTACTACATACTTAGAGGAGGAAGATTTTTGGCCATTACTAGATCCTTCGTTACAGGGGAGAAGAAAAAAGACAAAGAAATAAAAGAAACTGTCAAATCAAGTGCCAAAGCACCAGAGGCTAGACCTTTGGTGATGCGTCCAGAACCGATGGAAATGGAACATAAACGGACTTTCAAAAAAGATGGAAAAACCTTAATCATCGTGGAATCACCAGCAAAGTCAAAGACCATTGAAAAATTTTTAGGTGATGACTATGTGGTAAAAGCTAGCATGGGACATTTAAGGGATTTACCTAAAATGCAAATGGGTGTCTCTATTACTAATGGTTTTTTACCTAGATATTTGAATGTACCAGGTAGAAAGGCTGTTATCGAAGATTTGCGTAAAGAAGCAGATAAGGCGAAAGCAGTGTATTTGGCAACTGACCCTGACCGTGAAGGAGAGGCCATCTCTTGGCATTTAGCACATATTTTAAATATAGATGGTACTACGCCATGTCGGGTGACTTTCAATGAGATTACAAAGAATGCTATTCAAGAGGCGATGGCAACACCTAGACCGATTGATATGCATATGGTGGATGCGCAGCAGGCTCGCCGTGTATTGGACCGTATTGTAGGCTATAAATTAAGCCCCTTGTTGTGGAAAAAGATTTGCAAAGGACTTAGTGCTGGACGTGTTCAATCTGTAGCTGTACGAATTATCTGCGATCGGGAACGAGAAATTCAAGCGTTTATTCCTGAAGAATACTGGACCATCGAAGGTGTGTATCAAACAGCTAAGAATGAACACTTTGATGTGGTAGTGACTCACAAAGGCGATGAAAAACTAACGATTTCTAATGAGATAGAAAGTAATGCAGTATTAAGAGTGATTCGTGGTCGTGAAAGTGTAGTTAGTTCTGTACAATCAAAACAACGTAGTCGTAAAGCACCTGCTCCTTTTACGACGTCGACGATGCAACAAGAAGGTGTACGCAAACTGAATAT
>CALGLI010000047.1 GCA_937930265.1 uncultured Veillonella sp.
ATCAATGAATCAGACGTGATGTTAGCCTCTGCATCGGGTGCGATTATTATCGGCTTTAACGTACGTCCAGATGCGAATGTACGCAAAGAAGCAGAAAAAGAAAGTGTTGACCTTCGTACATACCGTGTTATCTATGATGCTATTAATGAAATCGAAGCTGCTATGCGTGGTATGTTGACTCCTGAATTTAAAGAAGTCATTCTAGGTCGTGCAGAAGTTCGCCAAGTGATTTCTACACCGAAAGCTATCGTTGCTGGTTCCTATGTAACAGAAGGTAAAATCACGAATAACTCTGAAATTCGCTTAATCCGTGATGGTATCGTTATCCATGAAGGACATATCGACTCTTTACGTCGTTTCAAAGATGAAGTGAAAGAAGTAGCTACCAGCTTTGAATGTGGTATTTCCTTGGAGCGTTACCGTGATGTGAAAGAAGGCGACGTGATCGAAGCGTACAAAATGGAAGAAATTGCTCCAGAATTATAGGAGGTATCCATGAGCGAAGTTCGTGTACGAAAATTACAAGAGTTTATTAAACAAGAAGCAAGTCAAATCTTATTGCGCGGGTTGAAAGACCCTCGCATCGGATTTGTTACTGTTACTGATGTGCGTGTTACAGGTGACTTACGAGAAGCTACGATTTACGTAAGCTTATTTGGCAGTGAGGCAGAGAAAAAGCAATCTTTAGAGACTTTGCGTAGAAGTGCTGGCTATTTCCGTTCTGAACTAGGAAAAGTGCTTCAATTGCGCCACATTCCTAGCATTGCCTTTGATGCAGATACATCCTTAGATTATAGTATGCACATTGAAGGATTATTAAATTCGATTAAACAAGAGGAACAATAATGGCGAAAATTAGTATTGATCAACTGAAAGCATCGATTGATACAGCCCATTCCATTCTTCTTACTGTTCATGTCAGCCCTGATGGGGATGCTATCGGCTCCATGCTTACTATGTATGAAGCCTTAGTAGCCCAAGGGAAAGTAGTCCGCATGGTAGTGGATGATGTAATTCCTGAAAAATTTTCTTTTCTTCCTTTATGCTCTAAGATTGAGCCTATTGAAAGTTTAGAAACGGGCTACACATCCGATATGCTACTTATTCTGGACGCTAGCACATTTGAACGAATTGGAGAAGTAGGTGTACGAGTGAGTGCACCTACTTTTAATATAGACCATCATATTTCAAATACAGAATTTGCGGATGGATTATATTTGCGACCAGATTTTTCCTCCACAGGGGAAACGGTGGCGTACATATGTAAGATGTGGAATTGGGAGATTACCCAATCGATGGGACAAGCCTTGTATATGGCGATGGCTACAGATACAGGGTTCTTTAAATTCTCCAACACAACAGCCCATACGATGGAAATGGCAGGCCTATGCTTGCAAGCGGGAGCACAACCACATGTGATTTCCGAAGCCATAGAAATGGTGGAACCAGGTCGTATCGAAGTGATGAAAGAAGTTCTAGACAATGTAGCTTTTCATCATGATGGGCAAGTGGTATCTATGTGCTTAACCTTACCGTTGATGGAGCGCATTGGAGATGACACAGATGGTTTTGTGGACATGATTCGGAACATCAAGGGCGTGGATGTGGCCATCGTGTTGAAATCTAAAACGGAAACCTTGACTCGTGCCAGCATTCGTAGCAAAGTGCGAGATGCGAATCAAATTGCTAGCCACTTTGGCGGTGGCGGTCATATTCGGGCAGCAGGTTGCTCTATTGAAAGTCCTATCTACGAAGCACTGGAACAAATCTTAGCGGTGATTGACTAATGGATGGTGTTATTTCCTTAATCAAGCCACCGGGTATTACAAGTCATGATGCTATCGGTATTTGTCGACGTATTCTGAAAGAACGCCGTATTGGTCATAGTGGGACCTTGGATCCATTGGCTTATGGGGTGCTACCTATCTTTGTAGGGAAAGCCACTCGTGCTATCGAATATACA
>CALGLI010000048.1 GCA_937930265.1 uncultured Veillonella sp.
GGCTATGGCCTAAGTGTGACTCTGGATGGAAGTATAAAATACGTCGCCCGTTGAGTCTTTTGCTATCCTTTGTAACAATTAGTGTTATTGTGTATTTTATTGCTCGGATGGCTTTACCTCAATTGATTCATTCTATGTCGATTATTGTAGCTGCATCACCGCAATTGTATACGGATTTCCAAACATGGATGCAACATATTACAGAAACCATTCCAATGGCGTCGAATCAAACGATTATAGATGCCCTAAGTGGAGAGAATATTGCTAAATATACTCGTGAATGGGGGACAAAAGGTGGCACATATATTGTAAATGCAATGGGCACCGTATTGTCTTGGACTTTGAACATAGGTCTTGGCTTAATTTTTGCTGTTTATATGTTGCTTGATAAGGAACGCCTTATGTTACAAGGTAAACGTATATTAAAGGCTTATGCATCAGATGAGTGGGTAAGTCGAGTTAGTTATGTAACTCGTGTAGCAGTTCAAACATTCAGTAATTTTTTTGTAGGTCAGTTTATAGATGCCTTGGTTCTAGGCGTGATGGTAGGTATTACTTTATGGCTATTTAATATTGAATATGCTACAACGATTGCTTGTGTAATTGGTCTAACTGGTTTGATTCCACTATTAGGTATTTATGTTGGTGGTATCATTGGAGCCGTTATGCTACTTACTGTTAGCCCTATGGATGCTCTTATCTATGTAATTATTCTGGAGATACTACATCAAATTGAAAGTAACTTTATTTATCCTAAAATTGTAGGTAACTCTGTTGGATTACCAGGTTTGTGGGTATTTGCTGCTGTTATCGTAGGCGGTAGTTTGATGGGGGTTACTGGTATGTTGATCGGTGTACCTTTAGTGGCTACATGCTATAAATTGATTATGACTGATGTAGATGGACGACTTGCATCTAATGAAGGTTTATAGTATATTGTCTAAATGATATGACTATTTACATATTTTTCGTGTTGCTGAATATAGCATGAACTTATAGAAATTCTAGTGTACTAATAGTTTGATTAATAGAAACATGGTATCTAGTAGGAGGATTATAATGAATAAAAAGTTGATTTCTATGGCATTAACGGGGGTATTAGCAGTGGGCATGTTATCCGTTGCTACACCAAGTGTGGCAGATGCACGCAAAACAAAGCCTGAAACAAGTACGGATATTTCTGTAAAACGTGCACCTGGCGAGTCCATAGTTATGACTATGAGCCAAATTGGAACTATTTTCCAAAATCGCTATCCTAATGCGGCGCTTCATTCTGTAGAGCTCAACTCTAATGACTTGAACTATGGTTATAAAGTAGTTGGTTATAGTAAGTATCATCAGTACAAGATGAAAATTGATGTAATCACTGGTAATGCTTCTGATATGGAAGAGGGGGGCAAACCTAAGAAAGTTATTGGGGAGATTTTCAATAAAGATAAAGTTATTGAATCAACTCAAGCAGAACGTGTTGCAAAACAACAACTTGGAAATGATGCTGTTATGAAGGGCTGGAAAATTGAAGCTCATAATGGTAAAGTTTTATACTATGTGACTATGCATCAAGATGGTAAAAAAGTAGTTGTTACAGTAGATGCTGAGACAGGTGCTTATGTAGAACAATCTAAATCCTATAAATTACCACCTGAGCCAGATCAAGGCTTCGATGGTCGTAAAACAAATCTCGTTTGGGGTTCTGATATAGATATGGGCCGCTAACCTATCTATTGATGATTAATAAGAAAAGAGCCGAAGGCAATGCCTTTGGCTCTTTTTTGCGATTCCGATACTATAAAATATCGGTTGATAGTGCTCTTATGTTAGAATATTTTTTTTACAATAGATATGTTTGCAACAAAAGGACTGCGCCTAGGTTTAGTCCTTTTATTATTTATAACTATAGTTGTATTACCAACGATTTTCGTAGTATACTTGTGTCCACATAATCACCTCAACGAGGGATGGGTGTGGGCTCATAGTTTCGCCTACAGTGATAACGGATCTAGGGTCCATTTCACGAGTAATACCTTTTTCACGTAAACGTTTAGTGCGTTCAGAAGCGATTTCTTCATTGATGGCTGTCAACGGAGTTACACCACTATTCATAAGGTTCACATAAGGCTGGAAGAGGATAGAGGCTTGAGGGCCTACGACATGCATACCAAGGATATGGTTGGTGTCTTTATCTACCACAATTTTTACAAATCCATCGTTTATATCTCCAGGGTTGATACCCATTGCATAGCCTTTTGCAGTGGAGGAGTAGAAGTTCTTCCCAACTCCTACATTGTAACCCGCTTTGATAGCTTCAGCCTCTGTGAGACCTACACTACCAATTTCAGGATAGGAGAAAGTAACTTTTGGTAATGTATCATACCTTGCCCAACGGTAATCATCTTCACTTGTTGCATAGAAGAGATTGTGAGCAATAATATCTGCTTCGTAGTTTGCACGATGACGGAAGGCAGGTTCACCATTTACATCACCTAAAGCGTAGATACCATCAACGGATGTTTCTAAGAATTCATTAGTTTT
>CALGLI010000049.1 GCA_937930265.1 uncultured Veillonella sp.
GTGCCATTGTTACCGTAGTAGAATCTATTTCTACACGTAAAAGTAAGAGTACTGACATTGTTATCGATATTAAGAAATTATCTATCGATGATATTCTTACAAAACTAGGTGAACTAGGTTACACATCTATTCTTGTTGAAGGTGGATCTGCAATTATCAGTTCCTTTGTGGAAACGAAGAACTTTGATAAGGTCGTAACATATATTGGAAATACCATTATTGGTGGTAACGATGCAACACCTGCTGTAGGAGGTCGAGGTTTTGAAAGTTTAGAGGTTTCACCGCAATTAACTTTTACCAAGACTAAAGTATTAGATAATAACATTCGCATTGAAGCGTATCGTCAAGGGAGGAAGGGTGCTTATGTTTACGGGGATCATTGAAGAAATAGGAACCATACAGAGTGTAACACGTTCCCAAAGCTCACTTAACCTTGAAATTGTAGGAACTGTTATTTTCGATGACCTAAAAATCGGCGACTCTGTGGCGGTCAATGGTGTGTGCTTAACAGCAACCACCATAGGAACGCAAAGATTTACAGCAGATGTGATGCCAGAGTCTGTGAAAATGACAACATTGCTCAATCTTTCAACAGGAAGTAAGGTTAATTTAGAACGAGCTATGGCTGCCAATGGTCGTTTTGGTGGCCACGTTGTGGCAGGTCATGTGGACGGTCAAGGCAAGATAGTTAGTAAAGACCACGTGGGAAATTCCATTGTGTTTCGCATCACCACAGATTCCGATATATTACATTATGTCATTTACAAAGGGTCCATCACTGTGGATGGTGCTAGTCTGACTGTATCTAAGGTGGGACCGAGTTGGTTTGAAATTTCCATTATTCCTCATACCATTGGAAATACCATTTTACAATATGCCTCCATAGGGACTACAGTGAATTTAGAAACAGATATTTTCGGTCGTTATATTGAACACTTTATAAAAGGACCTAAAGAGGTGTCGAGTAAAGGTGGAAGGGTAACGATGGATACATTGTTAAGTAACGGCTTTTTATGGAAAGGATGATATACATGTCCTATATATTTAATACTATTGAAGAAGTAATTGAAGATTTGAAAGCAGGAAAACCTGTGATTATTGTAGATGATGAAAGTCGTGAAAACGAAGGTGATTTAGTATTGGCTGCTGAATTTGCTACTCGTGAGAGCATTAACTTTATCATCAAAGAGGCTCGAGGTTTATTATGTACACCAATGTTGGAACGTGATTTACTCCGTCTTGGTATTCCTCAAATGGTAGAAAAGAATACGGATAATCATGAAACAGCATTCACTGTATCAGTAGACCATGTGGATACTACTACAGGTATTTCTCCAGAAGAGCGGGCCGTGACAATGCAAAAACTCATTGATCCAAATGCAAAACCAGAAGATTTTAGACGTCCTGGACATGTATTTCCATTGCGGTACAAAGAGGGTGGGGTATTAGTACGTCAGGGCCATACAGAAGCGTCTATTGACTTGTGTAAATTGGCGGGCTTGTACCCAGCTGCTGCGATTTGTGAAATCACCAATGATGAAGGATATATGTCCCGTATGGATGATTTATTGGCTTTCAGTAAAAAACATAATTTAAAGATTGCCTCTGTAGAAGCCTTAGTGGAATACAGAAAACGTCATGATAAATTAGTAAGCATTGCAGCAGAAACGAAACTACCTACAAAGTTTGGTGAGTTCCGCATCATTGTATTTAAAAATGAAGTAGATCATAAAGAACATCTAATGATTGTAAAAGGTGATGTCCGTGGTAAATCTGATGTGTTGATGCGTATTCACTCTGAATGCTTAACAGGTGATGTATTTGGATCTCATCGCTGTGATTGTGGGGAGCAATTAGAAAATGCATTGCGCTGCATTGAAGAGCAAGGAGAAGGTATTGTTATCTACATGCGCCAAGAAGGTCGTGGTATTGGCTTAACAAATAAAATCAAAGCCTATACATTACAAGATGAAGGCTATGATACAGTGGAAGCTAATGTAAAATTAGGGTTCCCTCCGGACATGCGTGAATACTCCTTAGCGGCACAAATGTTGCGCGAATTAGACGTGAAGAGTGTTAAACTGTTGACTAACAATCCAGAAAAGAAAGAGGATTTGGAACGTTGGGGAATCACAGTATCTAAACGTGTTCCTATTGTAATTAAAGCGAATAGCATTAATGCTAAATATTTGAACACGAAAAAAGAAAAAATGCGCCATATGTTGTAATAAGAAAATATTAAAATAACAGCTAGTATATAAGGTACTCAGGTCCATATATGTCTTATATGAATAAAGGAGAATGACAATGATTCAAGAAGGTAAATTAATAGGTACAGGTAAGAAATTTGCTATTATCGGTTCCCGTTTTAATGAGTTCATCACATCTAAATTAATTAGCGGTGCGAAAGATGCATTATTGCGTCATGACGTGCAAGATAGCGATATTACTACTATTTGGGTACCAGGTGCTTTTGAAATTCCTTTAATTGCTCAAAAAGCGGCGAAAAGTGGCAAATATGATGCTGTTATTT
>CALGLI010000050.1 GCA_937930265.1 uncultured Veillonella sp.
CACCAGGAAGAATACGGATAAAATTCATACGCATTTTACCTGACACATGAGCCAAAACCACATGCCCATTTTCCAATTCTACTTGGAACATAGCATTTGGTAATGCCTCAACGACCGTACCTTCCACTTCAATAACGTCTTCTTTTGACATATCTTTCATCCTCCGGTTACTGGTTATTGTATTAACCTCGGTGTATCACGCATAGTAAGAATTTCTGTACCATTCTCAGTAATAGCTACAGTGTGTTCAAAGTGTGCAGCTGGTTTACGATCCATTGTGATCGCTGTCCAGTTGTCTTCAAGCACTCTTACTTTGTGCGTCCCCATAGTAATCATTGGCTCAATACAGATGACCATTCCTGGTCTAAGTTCTGGACCTTTGCCCTTAGTACCATAATTTGGAACTTGTGGATCTTCATGCATGTTTTTTCCTAAACCATGTCCTACAAAGTCTCGCACAACGCCATATCTATGACGTTCTGCATGAGATTGTACTGCATGGGAAATATCTCCCACATGATTGCCTGCTACAGCTTGTTCAATCCCTTTAAAGAGACATTCTTCTGTAACTTTTAGCAATGCATGTACTTTAGGACTTACTTCCCCTACAGGAACAGTGATCGCAGAATCTCCATGGTATCCATTCACAGATGATACTAAATCAATGCTGATGACATCACCATCTTTTAGTATACGAGATGCACTTGGAATCCCATGTACCACTTCATGATTTATGGAAGCACAGATAGTTGCTGGATACCCATAGTAACCAATGCAGCTTGGAATACCTCCATGACTGCGAATATATTCTTCGGCAAATTGGTCTAACTCAAGCGTTGATACGCCCGGCTTTACTAGTTTAGCAAGATCGGTTAACGTCGCTGCTGTCAGTTGAGATGCCTTTCGGATATGCTCAATTTCTTCGGGCGATTTAAAAATAATCATTGATTATTTCTCCAAAGCCGTAACGATATTTGCAAATACTGTGTCCACATCCTGTAAGCCGTTGATTTCTACATATTGACCACTATTACGGTAGTAATCGATCAATGGTTTAGTAGACTCTTCGTATACAGCAAGACGTTTCTGTACTGTTTCCGGTTTGTCATCATCACGATTTTCAAGACGTGCTCTTTCACTGATGCGTCGAACCAACTCTTCAGATGGAACACTTAAATTAAGTACAGCATCAAGAACGATGTTCATTTCTTTTAAAATCGCATCCAAGGAAACAGCTTGTGCTGTAGTTCGAGGGAAGCCATCTAAAATGAAACCTTGTTTACAGTCATCCTTGGACAAGCGTTCACGAACGATGCCAATGGTAACGCTATCTGGAACAAGTTGTCCAGCATCCATATATTTCTTAGCTTCTAATCCTAATGGAGTAGATTCTTTTACAGCGGCACGGAACATGTCACCTGTAGAAATTTGAGGGATACCATATTTTTCAATCAGACGAGCTGCCTGCGTGCCTTTACCAGCACCTGGAGGTCCCATTAATAAAATATACATATCATGATCTCCTATTTCACAAAGCCCTTATATTGGCGTGTTAATACTAAAGATTCTACTTGTTGCATTGTATCTAATGCTACGCCCACTACGATGAGTAGTGCTGTACCACCAAAGTACACACCTTGAATGCCTGTCAATCCACCAATCATATTCGGCAAGATTGCAACGAAAGCTAAGAAAAATGCACCTACTAGTGTAATTCGAGTCATTACTCGGTCTACATAGTCAGCAGTCGGTTTTCCTGGGCGAATACCTGGGATAAAACCACCGTATTTTTTCATATTATCTGCCATATCCGTAATATTGATTGAGATAGCTGTATAGAAGTATGTAAAAAATAAAATCAATACAGCATACAAAATAGTTTGTATCGGCGTTCCCCATTGGAAATAACTTGCTACAGTTTGTACCCAAGGTACTTGTACAAATTGTGCCAATGTAGCTGGGAACATCAATATGGATGACGCAAAGATAATTGGGATAACCCCTGCTTGATTGACTTTCAAAGGCAGGAATGTTGAGTGACCACCATACATTTTTCGTCCTACCACACGTTTAGCGTATTGGATAGGGATACGACGTTGGCCTTGTGTCACAGCAATTACAAGAACGATCATAGCTACCGCGATGATAGCAAATAGAATCGCTTGAAATACATTAATTGTACCTACTTGTAGGTATTGGTAAATGGTTTGAACCCCATCAGGGAATCGCGCCACGATACCAGCAAAGATAATGAGTGAAATACCATTACCTATGCCATGCGCTGTAATTTGTTCCCCCACCCACATCAACAAGCATGTGCCTGCTGTAAGGATGATAGAAATCAAAATAACAGACATGAAGCTATTGTCTATGAGCGCATTGCTTGCACGAAGTGCATAGGTCATACCAAAGGCTTGAATAAACCCAAGAATCACTGTGCCATACCGTGTTACTTTTGCAATTTTTTTACGCCCTTCTTCTCCGTCTTTACTCCATGCTTCAAATGTCGGTACTACAGCCCCTAACAATTGCATGATAATCGATGCATTGATATAAGGTGTAATACTCATTGCAAAGATAGAGAATTTACTTAACGCACCACCGGCGAACAAATCTAGTAAACCAAATAGGTTACCACTGGTGAATAAGCTTTCAATAACAGATGCCTCTACGCCAGGTACCGGGATATGGATACCTAAGCGAAAGACAATGAACATAAGTAATGTATAGACTACTTTGTTGCGTAATTCCGTTACTTTTGTGATGTTCAAGAGGCTATCTAGCACCCTAGATCACCTCTACTTTTCCACCTGCTGCTTCGATTTTTTCTACTGCAGATTTTGTAAAGCCGTTAGCGATAACAGTTAATTTACGTTCTAAAGTTCCGTTACCAAGGATACGGATACCATCACGTACGTTTTTCAAAATACCAGCTTCAATAAGAGCTACTGGATCTACAGTTGCACCGTCTTCAAAACGATTCAATTGGGATACATTAACTTCTGCATATTGAAGTGCAAAGATATTTTTGAAACCACGTTTTGGTAAACGACGATAAAGAGGCATTTGGCCACCTTCGAAGCCAGTGCGCACACCGCCACCACTACGAGAATTTTGACCTTTTTGACCACGACCGGAAGTTTTACCTAAACCGGATCCAAGACCACGACCTACACGAGTACGAGTTTTTTTGGAACCTGCAGCCGGAGCTAATTCATGAAGTTTCATTCGTGCACCTCCTTATCTATTATACTTCTTCTACTTTTACTAAATGTCTAACTTTATGAAGCATACCTTCGATTTGAGGTGTCACTTCTTTTACTACTTGGGAGTTAGTTTTTTTCAATCCAAGAGCTTTAACAGTCGCACGTTGATCTTCAGGACGACCGATTAAGCTTCTTGTTAATGTTACTTTAACTTGTG
>CALGLI010000051.1 GCA_937930265.1 uncultured Veillonella sp.
GCATTGTTTGATGGAATGCTGTATCAAATACAGCAACTTGTGGTACATTTGGCATAATTTTTTGGCATGCTTCGATACCTTGGATGTTTGGCGGATTGTGAAGTGGAGCAATTTTTGCACATTCTTCTAATGCTTCCATCACTGCTGGAGTAATTAACACAGAGTCAGCAAATTTTTCAGCACCATGTACTACACGATGTCCTACAGCGTCGATTTCATCCATAGATGCAATTACGCCATGTTCTGGATCCACTAAAATATCCAATAAGACTTGTAACGCCACTTTGTGGTCAGCTACTGGTTCGATGCGTTCTAATTTGTCAGCATCTGGACGACGATGCGTGAAAATAGCATCATCGGAACCGATTTTTTCAAATTGACCTTTCGCCAATACAACTTCACGCTCCATATCAATTAATTGATACTTCAAGGAGGAGCTACCGCAGTTTACAACTAAAACGTTCATGTCTTATCCCTCTTTCTTAGTAACTTGAATGTGCCCATTCACACGTTGATTGATGTCTTCCCCTTGTGGAGAACTATCACTGTATGAATAGCGTATATTCCACAGTACACCTTTATTAATGAAAGTATACTGAGTAAACCTAATTTTTTGTCCATTAGCACCTGCTAGCATCGTAGATTTCACAGCTTGTATGCCGTCTACCTGTACTCGCTCTTGGTCCCATGGTATATTGGCACCTGTTTGGCCTAATTCTTTAACCAAAGCTTGTTGCCCTAATTTTGCGCCCTCTTCTAGCGTTGGCAATGGCGCTCCTGTAGAAGCTTGTGTAGCACTCACATAGACACCATAATTTTTATCTAGTCCTGCATAGATGGTCAAAGGTTGTCCCTTTTCATTGGCTGTAATTCTATCCAACTGACCGAAGTCAAAAGGAGAATCCACGATCACTTCCGATTGACCTACATTGATGACTTTCTGACCAAAACTATAGGTATCGATGGCTTGTTGACTACCACAGCCACCCAAGAACAACATCGTCCCCAAACCAAGGGCTATGATATATTGTTTCATATACTTACCTCTAATAGACACAATTTCTACAGTCAATTATAACACTAATTTAAGGTTTTTTTCTACCCTTTTTTGTGACTTCTTTCATACATTGTAGCATTATTACTAATACATAATATTCAATTACCATACTCTCTAATGACTGATTGAATACATTATTATAATGTTGATACATATAAATCTACTTTTTTGTTATATCGCATGAACTCCAGTGAAACATATCTTGGTGTTCATTGTAAAATTGCTTACCCAGGGGTATCATTTATGAAAGTTTTATCTCATGATATACTAGTATACATAACAGGAGGTATTAGACCATGAACACCATAGGAATCATTGCAGAGTACAATCCCTTTCATAAAGGGCACGCACACCAACTAGAAGAGTTACGACAAAAGTATCCGGATGCAACCTTGCTCGTTGTGATGAGTGGTGACTTTGTACAACGAGGAACACCTGCTATCTTTTCGAAATTTGATCGTGCCCAATGGGCTGTCATGGGTGGTGCTGATATTGTTTTTGAATTGCCTTCTATGTTCGCCGTTAGTTCTGCAGAATATTTTGCGTCCGGTGGTGTCAGATTATTACATGCCCTAGGGTGTAATGCTATCTCATTTGGTGCCAGCCATACCCAAGTAGAGGAACTTGTATCCATCGCTAAAGCTCTCGATCACCCTAGCACGCAAGAATCGTTGCGTACTCTTTTAGGGAAAGGGTACTCCTATGGCACAGCCTTACGCAAAGCCATACAGTTCTTTCATTCAGCAAATCCCTCATTCAATACCGAAGATTCCCTAGACAAAAACACATCGGATACTATACTTTCACCAATAGATCAACAGTCATCAAGGATCCTTTCATTAGAAAACTCAAACAACATGAGTCTGTTGAACACTGACCCTAACACTATATTAGGCATTGAATACATTCGTGCCTTACATCGGTATCACATCAAGCTAGACATCCTTCCCGTGAAACGAACTAGTTCCCATCACAATCCAACCTTAGATGATTCATTTCCATCTGGCATAGCCTTGCGAAGTGCTATTTATGCATCCAAACAAACATCTTCCAGTCTATCCAGATCTCATAACATGCTACAAATATCTGATACCTCTTACGCACCTTATGCCTCATTAGAAGACGATGCCTCTATCTCGTTAGGTGAATTAGGAATCGACGCCTCATCTTTAGAAGAAGACTCTTTCAATTGGCATCAATATTTCCCCCCTATGGTAGCCCCTCTCGCTATGGACATCGTAGAGGCCAACTATTACGCTAACCTAGATCGCTATTATGACATGATTCACCTCGCTAGTCGCATAGCGACCAAAGAAGAATTACAAACCTTACAAGATATGAGCGACGGTTTAGAAGAATCATGGCTCACCGCTAACACCCTCTCTTCTTGGGAGCAAGCCCGTGAAGGTTTAAAATCAAAACGTTACACCTATGCCCGTCTTGATCGCATCGCGGCCTACAGCCTTTTCCGTCGCACTAAAGAGATGTTCCAAAAGTGCCACCAGCAAGGACCTACCTACGGTCGTCTATTGGCTTTCAACGATCGAGGTCGTCAGTATCTGAAAGAAAAACGTTCCTCCATTCCTATTGTGCAAAAATGGGCTCCTTTCTGTCAGCAAGCAACTGGTCTTACCAAAGTACTGTGCGAGCAAGATCAACTAGCAAGTCGACTATGGAGACTCACTGTAGATAACCCACACTATCGTGACAGTCATTATGATTACACCACCAGTCCTAAGTATGTATAAAACCACAAAAAGTCCCCTGTACTGAATGCATCATTGCACTCAGTACAAGGGACTTTTTTATTACAACCATTCTGGAGGATCTACAATCATTTTCCCGCCTTCGATGTCAATAGTGAGCACTACTGTTTTCAAAGCTGGTAACAATAGATCAGGTTCACCCTCTTTGGCTACCACGTACACATCGTTTGCACCAGGTTGCAATACTTCTTTTACGATGCCTAAATCATTGCCCTCTGTATCTTCTACGGCAAGGCCTTCGATTTCAAAGATATAATATCTATCTTCTGGCAATTCCACCAAATCTTGTCTTGGCACTTTTATTTCTTGTTTCCCCAAACGCTCTACAGCAGTGCGGTCAGGCAATTCTTTGAAAGTAGCCAAAATAAACTGTTTATGAAATTTAGCAGATGTAATATGGTATGGTTGACCATTGATGTAGCACACATCCATTTTCATAAACCGTTCAGGAAAGTCTGTTCTCGGCAATATACGAACATCGCCCCGCACACCGTGCGGAGCGACGATCACACCGATGGTAATCAGTTCTTGGGTATCCATTATTGACGGAATGCCACAACTTTGCCATCTTCTAGCAAAATTTCAGCCCCCATAAGAGCATCTAAATTATCACCGACTTTTACGGTAATTGTTTGCTCCATTTGGCCTTGGGCAATTTCAGAACCAACTTCAAGCTTCTCTGCTTCTTTCAAACGCTCTGCTACTTGAGTTTTGAAAGCTACGCGTTGTTGCTTTTCTTCCTCGATTTGTTGACGCAATTGGATTAAACCTTGTGCATCAATTTTTGCTTGTTCACTTAACAAACGTTTAGCTTGGAATTCGATTTGTTGTAAATCTTGGTCCACCATGTCCATTTGTTGTTGCAAATCAGCAATAATTTTGTTTTTTAAAGTGTCCGTAACCTTAGACTTAATTGCCACGGGTACGCGTAATGTCATTTCTTCCATGTTACCACCCTTTTAGACAATATCAACGGATATCTTCTTGTTCTCTTTAATAGCCGCTGCTTTAGCCACAGCGCGAATCGCTTTCGCAATCTTACCTTGCTTTCCAATTACTTTACCCATATCATCTGGAGCGACACGGATTTCATAGACTTCCACTTGATCGCGGACTTCCATCGTAACAGAAACGGCTTCAGGTTGCTTAACTAATGATTGAACAATTAATGTAATTAATTCTTGCATCACAGTACGCCTCTCTATTAATTATTTTTTAGCGTCAGCAAATTTTTGCATAACACCATGTTTTTTGAACAAGGAGCGAACAGTATCAGTAGGTTGTGCACCTTTACCCAACCATTCTAATGCTTTCTCTTCGTCAATATTAACGATTGCTGGGTTTTTAGTAGCATCATATTGACCTACTGTATCAACTGGACGACCTTCGCGTGGTGCGCGGGAGTCAGCAACAACGATACGATAGAAAGGAGCTTTTTTAGCACCTAAACGAGTTAAACGGATTTTTAACATTCTTCTTTCACCTCCTTAAATAGAATATTATCCCATGAACGGTAATTTAGGGAACACCCCCTTCTTACCTTTGCTCATAGACTGCATCTGTTTCATAAATTTGCGAGCCTCTTCAAATTGTTTAATCAATTGATTCACTCGCTGTACTGTTGTACCAGAGCCTGCCGCAATACGTTTACGACGCGACCCATTCAATATATTAGGATCCGTACGTTCCGCCATCGTCATAGATTTGATAATGGCTTCAATTTGACGTACTTCTTTATTATCTAGGTCAAAGCCCGCTAATTGGTCTTTCAATTTACCCATACCAGGCAACATGCCCAATAAGTTTTGCAAAGGGCCCAATTTACGGATTTGATTCATTTGTGCTAAGAAATCATCCAAAGTAAAGCTATTTTTAGCCATTTTCTCAGCCATTTTTTTCGCTTCTTCTTCGTCGATGGAACTTTGCACATTTTCAATCAATGTTTTGAAATCGCCTAAATCAAGGATACGAGATGCCATACGATCTGGATGGAATACTTCTAAGCCATCCATTTTTTCGCTAGTACCTGTAAATTTAATCGGTGTGCCTGTGACAGCTTTAATGGATAGTGCCGCACCACCACGGGCATCGCCATCCATTTTCGTTAAAATTACACCATCAAGGCCTAGGTAATTATTAAAAGCTTCAGCCGTTCCCACTGCATCTTGACCAATCATGGCATCCACCACTAGCAAGATTTCATGAGGTTTCACCTCACGCTTAATGTTAGCCAATTCATCCATCAATGTTTCATCAATGGCTAAGCGACCTGCTGTATCGATGATGACAATATCTTTGAATAATCGTTTTGCTTCTTCAATACCCACTTTGGCAATGTCCACAGGATTAGCACCTGGCGTTTCATTGGCAAATACAGGAATATCAATTTGAGCTCCCACTACCTGCAATTGCTTAATCGCAGCTGGACGATACACATCGGCTGCTACTAGCATCGGGTTCTTGCCTTGCTTACGAAGATGTACAGACAACTTACCAGCCGTCGTCGTTTTACCTGCCCCTTGCAAACCTACCAACATAATAATGGTTGGTGCTTTCGGAGAAATCATAATACGACTTTCAGTACCACCTAATAGCTCTGTCAATTCGTCATTTACAATTTTGATAACTGTTTGCGCTGGATTTAAGGAACCAAATACTTCCTCACCCAAAGCTTTATCTTTAATACGGGCAATAAAGTCTTTCGCTACGCCAAAGTTTACGTCTGCTTCTAATAGAGCAAAACGAACTTGTCGCAATGCTAGATTAACATCTTCTTCAGAAATTTTACCTTTTCCCTTTAAGGATGCAAAGGCTTCTTGCAATTTATGCGTTAAATTTTCAAAAGCCATACTAGCCCTCCAATTGTGTTAATAATGATTGAATCGATGTAGATGTGACTGATTCTAATTGTGCTTTTAGCTCTTTCACAATCTGTTGTCGCCGCAAATATTGTTCAATGAGGTGTAATTTTCCTTCGTAAGCCTCCATACTCGACTTAGCTCGTTCAATATTATCGTGGACGGCTTGTCTAGAGATACTCAACTCTTCTGCAATTTCACCTAATGACATATCATCTTCATGATGTAAGGCATAACACTCTCGTTGGCGCTCCGTCAGCAAGGAGCCATAAAAATCTAATAACAAACTAATTGTCATTCGTTCTTCCATGGTCCCCTCCTCTAGCACTTTTTTTGAAAGCATCATCTGTCAAGTAAAAAATATTTACACCTTATATTACCAATATTTACAGGGCTTGTCAATAGCTGTAAAGCAAATTACCTTTACACACAAATTCATCTATACCACAACATGTTATATGTTGTACCGCATCTCGTTGTATGGTAACTCATCTCTTATGTTTTGTTTCCTATTTCCGGCATAAGTGTTTCACCTATTCCTCAACAGGCATTGTGATTTTAGATAAATAGTCTTCACGTTTTGTCTCTGTCCAATAATTTCGCACTGGCTCTACATATACGCCCCCCGCGATTTGCAACCCCTCATACGATAAATAACTACTTACTTTATCGTACATCCACTGCGCCTGTTCTTCGTAGAGACCTGTATAGAACATTTCTAGATACATCCCTCTAGGACGAGTAACGATGTCCATGTCTCCTTCATAATCAAACCCTACATCTGTACAATAATGGCTGTACTTGATGATATCTCCCTGTTCATAGTCTTCTCCATCGATAGCCATACCAATTTGAATAGCTTTAAAAGGCACTTCCTCTATAAGCCTAGCTTGATGTTCTAACAAAGTAAATAACTTTTTCTTCCCTGTTTCTGTTGCATCATACGGGGTTAGTGCATAGAAAGATTCTTCTTTCATACCAAAGAACAATCGATTTTGAGGTATTTTTAAATATCGCTCTAAGTTAAACAAGGTTCTCTCTAAATTCATTTTATTCGTATATAAATCGTTAATCTCTCGATCAAATCCATAGCGCGCATCTTCTAATAAGGTTTTCAGCATATGCGTCCCTCTATGTTCCACATAGTCTTGGATGTCTTTCAAAGATAAATTCAATTTTTTTAGTGTTAAAATAATTTCTAATCGATAGCACTCTTCTAATGTGTAATAACGGTATCCATTATCTTCAATCTTAGCTGGCGGAAACAATCCTAATTTTTCATAATATAGAACAGTTTGTTTCGATATGCTATAGATTTTCGACACATCTCCAATGGTCATATAAATATTTCGCATAGGCACCGTCCTTTCTAGTATCATCTATGCATGCTTTAACATTCACTCAATAGGTTCCTATCTGTTCTAATAAGTTCTAAGGGGATTAGGGATTACACTGTATGGGGTATCATGTTTATTCTATTTACTACTTTTATCACTTTTATCATATTTAGCACTTATATCATATTTAGTATTTGTATAATGTTAAGCATTTGTATCATGTTCAGCATTGCAATGTTTTTACATGTATTTCACATAATTCATCGTTTTTAATAAAACT
>CALGLI010000052.1 GCA_937930265.1 uncultured Veillonella sp.
TTGAGGATATGCATCCGCTTCAATAATCAAATTGCCTCCGTCTACAGGTTTATTTCCATACACCATTGGATTTACATTTGAAAGAGGTTTATTTCTACTTTGAATCAGAATATCTGGTCCTTCCATTAAATATTTATTAATTGACTCTACTTTCAACGATTTCCCATCATCAAATAGCCATTTGTCGCCATTCCCTTCTATGGAAAAGCCTACAATCACGCAATGTACATTGGCACTATTTTTAGATTCACTGCTCCAAATAAAACTTCTATGTGCAAAGTTTATACAAACAGGTATGTCTTCCCACATTCTAGCAACTGTTTCTCCTTGGACAATAGAATTAGTCGACACGAAAGCACACTCTACTTCCGTATCCTTCATATACTCATAGGCTTTTTTATACCAACAGCAAACATAATCTAAATTTTTCTTTTTAGGAAATAATAACTGTAGATCTTTTTTCTGAAATTCATTCATATACGTAAATCCTAAAAATGGAGGGTTCCCCATAATATAAGATAATTTTGTAGATGGAATCACCATTTCCCAATCCATTTGCAAAGAGTTACCTTCATGGATATTAGCATTCGTATGAAGTGGTAAGAAATCCATCTCTTTATGAATAATAGCTTCTGTTTCTTTAAACATCTGGGCCTCTGCAATCCAAATGGCAGTTTTGGCAACAGACACAGCAAAATCATTAATTTCTATGCCATAAAATTGCTGGATACTCACTTTTATAGGATTAAATTCTTCTTCATCGAATCCGAGTACCCCTGTACCAGCCGCATCTGTTATGGTTTCTCGCAAGATATCATTTTCTAATCTTCGTAAGGATAAATAGGATTCTGTTAAAAAGTTCCCCGACCCTGCTGCTGGATCAAAAAATGTTTTCGACGCCATTGATTCTTGCAATTGCTTCAGTGCCTTCATCCTAGCCTTGCCAGTTTTTAATGTCATGGCTTCTTTATATTCATTTTTGAATGCATCTAAAAATAATGGATCAATGAGTTTATGAATATTTTCAATACTTGTATAATGCATACCTCCGTGACGTCTTGTGTCCGGATTCAATGTACTTTCAAAGATAGCACCAAATATGGTCGGAGATATTTCACTCCAATCAAAATTACATGCATCTTGCAATATTAGCTGAATGGCTTCTTCTGAGAATTGGGGAATTTCTACAGCATCGCTAAATAAACTACCATTCACATAAGGGAAGGCTAATAGGCTTTCAGTTTCATAGGGGCTACGATTGCTTTCTGGGGTATCCAAAATACGAAACAAGTCCATCAACGCATTACGAACTTGATGAGGTTGGAAATCTTTTAAATAATCATGAAATATATTCTTCTTACCAAACAACCCAGAATCTTCTGCATATAGACAAAATACAAGTTTAACGCAGAGCTTGTTGATATTATGTAAAATCTCAGTTTCTGTTAACAGTGCATTAATTTTATATTGCTGTAATAAGCAATCATATAGCCTACCAACTAGTTCGCCAGCGCCTTTTGAGATTTCCATCTCACGCTCAATATGGCTACTTTTCACGTCTACCAAAAAGTTAAGTCGATAAAAGTCAGTGCCTAATTGTTTCAACTCTATAATTTCCACTGAATCATTAGGCCGTTCCATATCTAATACATGAAACTCTTTAAAATTACAGCTCACAATCCATCTAGCTCGTTTACTATAGGACAAGTTAGCCGCATACCGTTTTGCTTGCTCAACTGGTGTCAATTCAGTGCCATCTGATTGGCGAATCGGCGCATGTAAATCCTTCCCTAAACTTTTCTGTTCAATCAGTGTATGTGTTGCGGGAATCATAGCATCAATATAGCTAGTATGTTCCAGTTGCACACGTTCTTCAAAGCAAATCATATCCGCAGGATTCTCCACCCCATACACGGTTTGTAATAATTCCATCCAAAACCTTTGTGTGTCCTGCTTTTCATCGCCCTTATTTTCCCATTTCTTAGCAAACTCTTTTGCTGCTTTCTCTTGTTGCTTCAGTGTTAATTGCATAATATATTCCTTACATCTTCTAATGCCGTGGTGGAATACGTCACTCTATAATGATCACTCATATCCCATATTCCTTCGCCAATAACGCATCTACCTCATCTATACTATAGGTCTTATCGTTCTTTAAAGAATCTATTCCTTTTTGCAATTCTGCATCTAGTTCTTCTTTCGATAATGTATTTAAAGATATTGGTGCTTTGCGGTTCGGCAATCGAAGTTCAAAGGGCATCCCATTTTGCAGCACAATTTGGCTATATAACATTTGTATTGCACTAGATGGAGAAATCCCAAGTTGCCCTAAAATATTCTCTGCATTTTCTTTTAATGTAGAATCAATTCTAGCATATACTGCATTTGTGTTTGCCATATATATCACTCCTTTCTATTCTTCATCATACACCATAAGGATTGCATGTGCAATCAATTGCAAGTATATGGCGCCAAATATTATGTGAACGTCAACATCTGGAGCTGGAATCCTAGATAACTTTCCTCTTCCTATATCTCTACTATTATGCTATCATAAAGGCGTACTAAATTAACAGGAAACGTATTCTAGCGTAGGGTACACCCAAAAGCACAGGACTGGTACTCCTGTGCCTTTTTATATACCGTATTTCTCCATAAAAAATGCATCTACTTCATCTATGCTATAGGTTTTATCACTCTACCTATTAATCGTCGCTCCCCCTATCTTTTTAGCATGCATTTTTAGTATAATAGAAGGTAGTTTGTAACTATACGCCTATGAAAGCATGTGTTCTATCCAGGCTTTCATAATAATTTATATACATATTGTTATTATAGATAAGGTAGGATCAACTTTCATGGAAAAGAAACTGATTTTTAATGAACATGGTGACCGCGGCACGCAAAGTATGGTGGGCGGTAATACGACGAATTTACGGGAATGGAATCGTATTAAGTACGATTGGGCGAATACATTGTATCGCACGATGCTGAACAATTTCTGGATTCCTGAAGAGATTTCTTTGAACGAAGACATCAAACAATTCCCATACTTAACGGATAGCGAGCGCCGTGCTTTTGACAAGATTATTTCTTTCTTGAACTTCTTGGATTCCATTCAAAGCGAAAACTTGCCAAACTTGAGCCGTTATATTACGGCATCTGAAGTGGCTTCTTTGTTAAATATCCAAGCATTCCAAGAAGAAATTCACGCCCAATCCTATTCTTATATTTTGGATACCGTAACGAATCCAATTACTCGTGACCGCATTTATGATGAGTGGCGTACGGATGAGCATTTACTAGCTCGTAACCGGTTCATCGCTGACATTTACCAACGCTTTAGCGATGAACCATCGGAGCACAATTTGATCCGCACTATCATGGCTAACTACATTTTAGAAGGCATCTATTTCTACTCTGGATTTAGCTTCTTCTATACATTGGCTCGTCAAGGCAAAATGACCGCAACTTCTACTATCTTTAAATACATCAACCGTGACGAAGTGACTCACTTAGTATTGTTCCAAAACATTATCCGTGAACTTCGCATCGAACGTCCTGAACTGTTCACTGCTGAACTAGAAGCTGAATTAACGCAAATGCTTCGTGAAGGTACTGAAAACGAAATTGCTTGGGGTCAATACATTACAGATGACAAAATTCTTGGCATCAACAATACATTGATCGAGCGCTATATCAAATACTTAGCGAACCAACGTGCTGATTCTATCGGCTTGCAACCGTTGTATCCAGACATTAAGGAAAATCCTATGGCTTGGATTGAAAGTTTCTCCAACTTGAACAGCACGAAAACTGACTTCTTTGAGGCGAAAGTTACGAACTATACAAAAGCAGCGGCTTTCGATTTCGATGATTTAGAATAAGAATGCCTATACGGATATATACATGGCCTATAATAAAATAGCCCATAAATAAAATAGAGGAAAGTTGATTAAAAAGCATCAACTTTCCTCTATTTTTATAGTGTAATAAGGAAAATAAATTCTCCCTCTTTTATCATCATATCTTGAGCTATATAAAAGATATCATATAGTTTCTAAAATAACGGCTCCATATCTGCTAATCCTTTCAGATTCCATTCTAGTAATTTATCATGGATGCGCCACATAAAGGCATTTTCCCACGGATAATGTAAACGAACCCAGAAATTTTCAAATGGTGTATCGTTAAAAAATACAGCTTGTCGCGGCAAATTAAATAAATCTTGTCCTGGCTCAACATTTCCGGCTTGTACGGTAAAAGCCATACGATATCCACTTTCTTTTGCAATTCTATCTA
>CALGLI010000053.1 GCA_937930265.1 uncultured Veillonella sp.
TGCGAGGCCTTCATGGTGAAAGCTTGGCTCAGCTCCTGTCTCTGGCTGCTACTCAATCGGCGGGCATGTTCTTTCAAAGTGGTACAGATGGTAAGCCGCTCCATGCGGGACTAGCAGCACGCAATGGCGTATGGGCTTACGAACTGTTACAACATACATCACTTCAAACAAGTACAAAACCATTTGACCCTGAACGGGGTTGGTTTAAGACCATCGGTAATATTACTGTTACATCAAATGACATCGCTAGTCGTTGGCTAGCGCCAGGGCAACTCATTGACCCTGGTTTATGGATGAAAGTCCACCCGTATTGCTCGGCAGCTATTTGTGGCGCTGAAGCAGCAGAAACCGTGGCACATAGTATATATACTACATCTTCTTCGTATGTGTCTAAGCACTACAACGTTTCACCAGATGCAGAGGAGCAAGGTAAACGTAGACTATGTGCCACCCTCGTTTCTTCCCTTTGGGATGATATAGATAGAGTTACTGTACACTTCCCGCCTGGTGCTGATGCAGCATTGCGGTATACAGCGCCAACAACAGGTCGAGAAGGGCAGTTTTCCATAGAGTACATCGTGTACCAAGTCCTTGCGTATGGAGCGGTACAGGATGAACTATTTAAGATTGATAGCATAGACCAATCAGTACGAGACTATATGAATCGTATAGAACGTGTCTATGACTTGCCGAAGGTATCCCAAACAGAGCGGATTACAAAGGTAACCGTTACCTTAAAGAATGGAGAGACTTTCACAGAGACGGTGAACAATCCGAAAGGATCGCCGAATAATCCTCTTACATTAGAGGATATACGCATTAAATTAGGTCTCACCTTAGAGACAAAACAAATAGATAGAATGATTGAGGCTTTTACCAATACTGATAAGGTAGAGCCATTCCTGCAAACATTGCGAAAAGAAGGAGTTTTACATGTTTAATACAAAGAAATTGACGAAATTATTTGCCATTGGCGCATTGGCACTAGGCGTGCTCGTGGTAGCTGGCTGTGGCGATGATACATCTAAGGAGACGAAAGTAAATCCAGATGCAAAAGTGATTAACGTAGCTACACGCGGTACAGTTCGTCCTTATTCCTACACAGATGATAACGGCAACCTTACAGGTTTTGACGTAGAGTTGTTGAAAGAAATTGAACGTCGTAATCCAGACCTTCACTTCAACTTCAAGCCGATGGCCGTTGACGCTGCCTTCGTAGCAATGGATGCAGGCCAAGTAGATATGATCGCTAACCAAATGCGTCGTAACCCAACACGTGAATCAAAATACTATTACACAAATGAGGTTAATAACTACTCCACACGTAAATTAGTGGTGAAAAATGATCGTAATGACATTTCTAAATTAGATGATTTGAAAGGCAAAAAAATCGCCGTTACTACATCCTCTGAGTTTAACGAATTAGTAAAACAATTCAATGAAACAGCAAATCCACCAATTGATATTATCTATACAGATAAAGCAGGTGCTGAAACATTGAACCTCGTTGCTACTGGCCGTGCCGATGCAGCAGGTGAATACGAATACGTTATTAACTCTGCTATTAAAGACCGTGGTTTGCCACTCAAAGCTGTAGGCGATGTATTGGCAGTAGTACCAACCTACTTCTTGTCTAAACGTACAGACGACATGAAACAAGTAAACGAAAAAATCGATAAAACGATGAAAGAAATGCGTGCTGATGGTACGTTGAAAAAACTTTCTGAACAATATCTTGGTGGGGATTACACATTCGATCCAACACAAAAATAACGAATAGGCCGCCTTGGCGGCCTTATTCTATTATGTCTAGAAGCGAGGTGCTACTGTGGGCAAGTATTTTGATGTGTCCTACATGATCCAAGCGTTTCCACAGCTCTTGAATTATGTTCACGTAACGGTGCTCATCACCGTTATTTCTG
>CALGLI010000054.1 GCA_937930265.1 uncultured Veillonella sp.
AAGTATCTGAATATGCCCAACGTGAAAGCTTAAGTGGCTTGGAATTTGCTATTGGCATTCCTGGTAGTTTAGGTGGGGCTGTATTCATGAATGCAGGTGCCTATGATGGAGAAATGGATCAAGTAGTAACTGGCGTAGATGCGGTCGATATGCAAGGGAAGTTGCACCACTATAGTCGAGAAGAATTGCAGTTTGCCTATCGTCATAGCCGCTTTCACGAGAATCATGAAATTATCGTACGGGTGACGATGGAGCTGCAAGAGGGGAACCCAGCTGATATCCAAGAACGAATGGATGATCTCACTGAAAAACGAGAATCCAAACAACCATTGGAACATGCCAGTGCAGGGTCTACCTTCAAGCGCCCACCGGGATATTATGCAGGCACCTTGATTGACCAAACA
The DNA here is from genome assembly GCA_937930265.1 of uncultured Veillonella sp. Classification (GTDB taxonomy): domain Bacteria; phylum Bacillota; class Negativicutes; order Veillonellales; family Veillonellaceae; genus F0422. The sequence continues at coordinate 405 of CALGLI010000054.1, forward strand.
GGCTTGAAAGGATTATCTGTAGGCCCCGCAGAGGTATCTACGAAGCATGCTGGCTTTGTAGTCAATCGTGGAGGTGCTACAGCCAATGATGTGCTAGGTGTGATTCATGAGGTGCAAAAGCGGATTCATGCAGTTCATGGGGTACAGTTGGAACCAGAGGTGCGCATCCTAGGGGAATCTCGTGAACAAACGGGTTCTGTTGTCACCATTATAAGAGCTCAAGAGACAGATATTCCGGCATTGTCTAACTTGTGCGCAGACACATTTAGAGAAACTTTCAGTCATGACAATACAGAAGAGGAATTACAAGCCTTCTTTGATGAGGCCTATAACCATGATGTATTGAAACATGAGTTGGACCATGACGAGAGCGAAACATATCTAGCTTATGTAGATGATGCGTTGGCAGGGTATTTGAAAGTAAACTGGGGCGGCGCACAAACAGATCGTAAATTAGACAATGCCTTTGAAGTGCAACGTATATATGTGCTCAAAGAGTACCATGGACAAGGCGTGGGTAAAGCCTTGTTTGAAAAAGCCTTGCGCATCGCTGAGTCTGGTGACTTTGATTGGGCTTGGCTTGGCGTCTGGGAGAAAAATCATAAAGCACAACATTTTTATAAACACTATGGGTTTGAAAAATTTGGAGAACACCAATTTGTTGTGACTCCAGAGAAGGTTGATATCGATTGGTTGTTGAAGAAATCTTTAGGATAAACCTTGACATATCCCCTGTGTTTTGAGTATAATATTTCGGTAAGCAATTTGTACGGACTTCCACTAGCCCCGGAAGGTGGCAATTGCTTCTGTTAATACATTCTTGTTATTAGGAGGAAAGCAGCATGAAAACTACATTTATGGCCAATGCGAACAATATTGAGCGCAAATGGTATGTTGTTGACGCTGAAGGTAAAACTTTAGGACGCCTTGCTGCCGAAG
>CALGLI010000055.1 GCA_937930265.1 uncultured Veillonella sp.
GAGGTCCATATGAAGTTTTTACAGTCTTTATCAGCGCAGGTTTCTCTGCGTACACAGGGGGCTATTTTGGCACTCGGCTTGTTATTTATTATATTAGATGCGCTTACGGAGCCTATGAACCCAGCTATTGATTTGGCGTGGGTAACGGTCATCATTTGTGGCTTGCCATTGCTCATTAACAGCGTGCAAAGTATTTTGGATCATTTAGAGATTCATGCTAATTTTCTCATCGTGATAGCCATGGTGGCGCTTATTGCGATTGGAGATTATCATACGGCGGCTTATGTAGGACTCATCGTACATGGTGGCTTTTTCTTAGAGCAGCTTATTACGGGCGACGTACATTATACATTGGATGATGATATGTTGCCGACCATGCCTACACAGCTTGTAGCCTTGCGTCAGGGCATCAACAATTATTCATCTGTTATTGTTGTGGCTGTCATGTTGCTTTCCATGGGTTCCTATGCATTGACGCAGAACTTTATGCATACCATTACATTGCTAGTTATCCTTTGCCCATGCTCTTTGGAACTCGTTCTTGTGGCACTCATGATGGGTTCTCTCGTAGATGAAAACTCTCCAACAGCGGGGCTTTCAAAAGAGGCGAAACAATGTCATTTGGGCTTACTCATCGTGTCCATTTTGTTCCACGTTGTCATTATCGGTGCTGGTGTGTTAGGATCTATCAATCCTGTAACGGCCGCTGCATTGCATGGCTTGGCGCGACTTGGTCTCGTGTATAACTTGAAAGTATTAAACAGCTCCTTGTGCATCGCATAAATAATTAAACTCCCCTAGTAATCATAAGTATTACTAGGGGAGTTTTGTATATACAACAGTGAGTTGTACAGTACGTATTTATACATTACGTATTATACAGTACATATTCTATTGTTGTCCTTTGTCTCCAAGGGTGAGGAGTAGGAATACGATGGATAGGATACATGCACCAACGAGGGCAATGAAACCACCATCCCAACCGTAGAGGTCAACCATGAGACCCATGAAAGCACCAGCACCGGCAGAACCGATGAGGTAACCAAGAAGGCCTGTAAGGCCAGTAGCACC
>CALGLI010000056.1 GCA_937930265.1 uncultured Veillonella sp.
AACATCGCTTTTTGTCGATAGGAGCTTGTAAAGAACATGGCACATTTGGTGTTCATTGGTATGTAGGGAAATCCATTAGCAAGCATTTAGGAAAACGCTATTATGTTTCCAAAATGGTCACTAATGCACCTAAAGGGTTGCGTGAATTGTATGCACGTAAAAAATAAATCTTATGAATTAGAAGAGAAAGGAGCTAAGTATGGAACGTAGAAATGCTTGGCATGAATATACAGAAGCACAATTACAAGAGATTGATACTTTAGCAACGAAGTATCGCCATTTTTTAGATCATGGTAAAACAGAGCGTGAATGTGTGGACCAAATTGTGAAGGCTGCAGAAGCTGCTGGATATCGCAGTATGAATGATGTTATCAAGGAAGGCGGTACTCTAACAGCAGGAGATAAGGTCTATTATGTGCACATGAAAAAAGCAGTGGCTATGGTGAATATCGGTACAGAACCGATTGAACAAGGGATGAATATCTTAGGCGCGCATATTGATTCTCCTCGATTAGATGTGAAGCAAAATCCATTTTATGTGGATAGCGATTTAGCACTATTAGATACACATTATTATGGAGGTATCAAAAAATACCAATGGGTGACAATGCCGTTAGCTATCCATGGGGTAGTGGTAAAACGAGATGGTACTGTCATCAATCTTGCCATCGGTGAAAGTCCGACAGATCCAGTGTTTTGCGTAACTGACTTATTGCCGCATTTGGGACAAGAACAAATGGAGAAAAAGGCTACCAAAGTAGTAGAAGGGGAACAACTAGATTTGCTTATCGGCAGTCGTCCTGTGAAAGGTGAGCTAACAGATGGTGTGAAAGCCTATGTGTTGCAAGTGCTACAAGAGCAATATGGTTTTGAAGAAGAAGACTTCTTGTCTGCAGAGCTTGAAATTGTACCAGCTGGTGCTGCTAGAGAACTAGGATTTGATCGTTCAATGATCATCGGCTATGGTCAAGATGACCGTGTATGTGCCTACACATCCTTAGTGGCGATGTTAGAAGCTGAGAACGTAAGCCGTACTACTTGTACTTTATTGGTAGACAAAGAAGAAATCGGTTCTGTTGGTGCTACAGGGATGCAATCTCGTTTCTTTGAGAACTTCATGGCAGAATTATTGGAAGCTATGGGGTATACGTCTCCTTTAGCAGTACGCCGTACTTTATCTAATAGTCATATGTTGTCTTCTGATGTAAGTGCAGGATTTGATCCGCTCTATGCAAATGCCTTTGAAAAGAAAAATGCTGCTTTCTTAGGTCGTGGCGTAGTGTTTAATAAATTTACAGGTTCTCGTGGTAAAAGTGGATCTAATGATGCCAATGCAGAATATATGGCATTGATTCGTAAGTTGATGGATGCGGACAATATTTCTTATCAAACGGCTGAATTAGGTCGAGTAGACCTCGGTGGAGGTGGTACCATAGCCTACATCATGGCTCTCTATGGTATGAATGTAATCGACTGTGGCGTGGCAGTGCTTAGTATGCACTCGCCTTGGGAAGTGACGAGTAAAGCTGATATCTATGAGGCAAAACGTTGTTATTTAGCGTTCTTAGCAGCGAAAGGAGAATAATCCTATGACAACACAGGGTGAAAAGGAATGGGTGAAAGTAGATATTTTTAGTATGACTAAAGAGGAAGCGGAACAATTTGTGAAAGATAAAGCCTACTTTATGATGGTCCTTCGCAAATTGATGTATGAATTTTGCCCCATCGTAAAAGTAGAACGATTTGAGCCAACAGAAGGAGAAAGCATTTCTGCATATTTGACGGAGGAAATGGAACAAGATCAAACACCTATATTGTCTGTGGTGCTAGATCCTTTCGAAGTTTCGGCTATGAAAGTAGCAGAAGAGCGAGGTAAATTAAAAGAGTATGTCTTTGCAGCTAGCGAAATGACAGAAGTGTTATTACAGGTATTAAAAGAAAAAATTTCTAATGGTGAAATATAATAGTAGAAAGGACAGAGAATATGTTATATATTGAATATCCAAAATGTACGACTTGTAAACGAGCAAAAAAATATTTAGATGACCATGGCATTAGCTATACTCATCGTGATATTAAAGAAGAAAACCCAACAGCAGAAGAATTAGGTGTATGGTATCCTAAAAGCAAGAAAGCAGATATTAAAGCCTTCTTTAATACATCTGGGCAAATCTATCGTGGAGAAGGTATCAAGGATAAATTGCCAACTATGACAGAAGATGAAAAGCTAGCATTACTAGCAACGAATGGTATGCTGGTGAAACGTCCTATTTTAGTGTTAGAAGATACAGTGCTTGTGGGATTTAAAGAAGCAGAGTGGGAAGAAGCGTTAAAACGCAATGGTTTGCTGTAGCTATTTTTAGTGAGTTGTGATATACTAGAGGTAACTTTTATAGAATCTATTAAAAGAGTGAGCTACAGCTCACTCTTTCTCTTATACTGTGGCAAGGAGGGATCATATGAAACGTGACGCCGTAGAGGAATTTGTGTCCGAAGTAGTAGAAACGATTATAGAGTCTACGGAGTTAGAGCTTGTGGATGTGGAATACGTGCATGAGCGAGAATGGTACTTGCGCGTATTTTTAGACAAAGAGGGAGGCATCGATTTAGATGACTGCCAAATGGTGAGTGAAAAATTAAGCGAAGTATTGGATGCAAAAGACCCAATTAAAGAGAATTATTTGCTAGAAGTATCTTCTCCAGGATTGGATCGAGTGTTGAAAAAAGAAAAAGATTTTATTCGTTACCATGGACGTGATGTGGATATTCAATTGTTTAAACCCATTGATGGTAAAAAACAATACACAGGATCTTTACAAGGGCATTCTGATGAAGTCATCACCATTCAGGTGCAAGAAGAACGTATTGACCTAGAACGTGCAGCTATTGCACAAATTCGTTTACATTTAGATTTTTAAGGGAGGAAACCAGTGAGTCAAGAATTAGTACAAGCGGTATTAGCAGTTACTAAACAAAAAGGTGTGGCACCAGAGATTATTTTTGATTCTCTTGAAGTGGCATTATTACAAGCCTATCGCAAAGAGGTAGGAGCAAATCAAGAGGCATATATTTATTTCAATCGTGAAACAGGAGATTACAAAGTGTTGGCTAAGAAAACAGTAGTGGATACTCCTGAAAATGAGGAAGTAGAAATTGCCTTACTAGATGCTCGTCAATTAGACAAACGCATGGAAATTGGCGATATTATCGAAGTAGATGTAACACCAAAAAACTTCGGTCGTAGTGCAGCCCATACGGCAAAACAATTGTTGATTCAACGCTTGAAAGAAGCAGAACGCAATATTGTCTATGATGAATACTCCAGCCGCGAAGGCGATATTTTGACTGGTTTGGTGGAACGTATTAAAGCTAAATTGGAAGAATTACATGATGTGGAAAACTCTGCGTTGTTACGTAAGGTGACGGCAGAAGTGCGTCAAATGATTATGGATGAAGAAATGCCAGCTCCATTAGCCGCGGCGATTCGTGAAGGTTATGAAGAGTTATCTCGCAAGGTAGGGGAAGAGAATCCATTCGTAGCAGTTCGCTCTAGTGCCACTGCGGAGGATTTACCAGATGCTAGTTTTGCAGGCCAACAAGATACATATTTAAATGTTCGTGGTGCAGATATGATTATTGCGAAGGTTAAAGAATGCTATGCATCTACTTTTACAGACCGCGCTACGTACTATCGTGTAAAACAAGGTTTCGACCACATGACGGTAGCCTTGTCAGCAGCTATCCAAATGATGGTATATTCCAAAGCAGCAGGTGTTATGTTCTCCGTGAATATTATGAATGGAGATGATAAATCTATCATCATTGAAGGCTCTTGGGGTCTTGGTGAATATGTGGTACAAGGTACTGTGACACCAGATAATTTCACAGTAGATAAAGCTACCTTGCAAATTACAAATCGCATGATTAATGATAAAAACGTGGCGTTAGTTCGTAAACCTGATGGTGATTGTGAAGAAATTCATATCCCGGATGATCAAGCTCGTGCACAAGTGATTACAGATGCGCAAGTCATCGAATTGGCAACCTATGCAAAAGCAATTGAAAAACACTATGGTTGCTACATGGATATGGAATGGGGCATCGATGAGCGTGATGGTAAAGTATGGATTTTACAAGCTCGTCCAGAAACTGTATTCTCTCAAAAGAAAGAAAAAGAAGAAGCTGTTGTTGAAGCGACTACAACAGAACGTAAGATTATTGTCAAAGGTCTTCCTGCAAGCCCTGGTAAAGCAGCAGGTCGTGCTCATGTGATTGAAAATCCAGAAGATATTGATGATTTCAAAGAAGGAGAAATCCTTGTTACGACTATGACCGCTCCTGACTGGGTACCAGCGATGAAAAAAGCAAAAGCTATCGTCACCGATGCTGGTGGTATGACTTGTCATGCATCTATCGTTAGCCGTGAATTGGGGATTCCTTGTGTTGTGGGTACCAAATCTCGTAGCGAAGAGGCTACTAAAACAATTACCGATGGTCAAATGATTACTGTAGATGCGACCAATGGCATTGTCTATGATGGAATTTTAGAAGAGGCTACAAAAAAAGAAGAGCCTGTTGCAGAAACTCGCT
>CALGLI010000057.1 GCA_937930265.1 uncultured Veillonella sp.
TCATAATTAATCCTCTATTTCAAATTGAGTTCTAATAGCTCGAATACGATTCTCTGTACTTTCCTCTTGATTAGTTGCTCTTATTTCAGCTGGATACTCTTTTGGTGGTGGTGAATATATACCAGTAGGTTGAACTGGTGTATAAGTTTTCAAATCTATATTAGTACCTTCAACTTCAACTACTCTAACTGGAGAATCCTCTAGTTTTACAGTATAAGAGGCCGATATAGTAGCCTCTGGAGATACATTCAAAGTTTTACTCTCAGTTATATTACTTGGGTTAATACTATAAGTTTTCCCTCCAAATGTATTAAGATTTATACTTAAACTAGGTCCAGTAAAATCTTTACTTCCCCATAATACCTTAGTATCACTTATTGTATTTTGAACAGGAGCAACTTCAGGTCCCATAAAAATGAATCGGTCAAATATGTGTGCCCTTCAGAATCTACACCATACCCTCTTGAAAAACCAAATCCTCCTACTTCGGGGATGCTTGCTGATATACCCTTAGCTTCAGAGTACAAGTGACCATCACGTACGTACTTTTTCTTTATTTTTACTTTATTGGCATCTGACCGATTATTGTTAGCTAAAAGATAATCCATATGAGCTAAAGCTAGGTCTTTATTCTCTTCTGAAATACCATCAAGATCAACTCTATTAACATTATATGCGCCTTCATTCCACTTTGTTGCATAAGATGCTACTGCAGCACCAGTATTTACAGGGTCCCCGCTCACCTTATTAACTACACCACCTACCGTAGCACTCAACCATTGTGCTAATGCCGGATCATTATCTGCAATTTGCTTAATCTTTTCTATGAGCAATTCATTGGTCATTGTAGCTTTAAAGCCACTACCAGGTGCATTACCCGCCATACGTGCAGCCCACTCACCAATCACACCATGAGCAAAAGCTTTGGCAATCTTGCCTTCTTTTGTGGTAGGTTGCCAATTATGTAATTGCTCATAAGCATTCTTAGCAAATAAACGTGCTAGCTCCTGACGTTCTTCAATTTTCTTTTTATCAAAAATCTTATCTAGTTGATGTAATGTATTTTCGGTATTGGTATTAATAGTCCTAGTATCAATTTCTTTACCATCTACTGTTAGTATACCATCAGAAATAGCAGGTTGAGTAGTCGAGCTTGCTTTACCTTTAGATCCTACGCCTAAATTTGGGACTAGACCGATATTATTATAGATCTTATCATAGCCTTTTTTATCATTAGTCTTCATCTCTTCGAGTTTCTTTTTACTACCATAGTAGTTATAGCCAATCACGTTGTTGCTATAGGTATACTCGGCTTCATTTTGGATATCTTTCATCTTGAGAGAGTTGGTAGTCAATGTATTCTTAGCTTTTGGAGCAGCACTTTTAATAACAGCACCTTCTAATGTAGTACCATTCCCTACATTAATATCATAGCCATCTTCTCCAGCATAAATACCTGCTTGATGAGTCACGCTTTTCCATTTACTGTCTATACGCCCTATACTAATCCCGATAGTACCTGTTGGGTTCTTGATATTTGGTTTAGATGATACCAAAAATCCGCCAGACTTGCTGTGTTCTTTAAAGTTATCTACATCTTGTAAGCTTTGCACATGTAAATCACGACCTGTATCAACTTCAACTTTCTTACCAGATACAGTAGAGCCAATAATAGTAGTATCTCGCTTTGCTTTAAGTTGTGCTAGTTGTGCTGCTTTAATCGTCGTTGATACATAACTTTCTTGATGGGTATCGCCATTTTGACGAGCCATATTGCCACTCGCATTAATGTCGAGAAGGCCGCCACCAGTCAAACTAATGCCAGCACCTACGCTCCAACCAGAACTTTTATAGGTATTCTTAACATCTACAGTATTTTTGCCCGCTGCAAGGTTGATATCACTAGCACTATCTAATACTAGATTTTTAGCTTGTACCGTTTCACCAGTTAAACCAATACCACTTTGCTGAGCATCATGAGCCTTGATTTGTACTTCACTATCACTAACAAGAGTACCACCCTGATATGTATTTGTGTCTACCACTTGTCCTTGTTTTCTAGAAGTGCTACCAATGCTTACAGACAAATTAATAGCATCGTCAATATTTTTTTGACCACGTTGGGAATGACCTTTCGCGTCTTTTAATACATTACCATCACTATCACGAAGTTTGACACCCTTAACTGCTTTATCTACCGCCGCATAGCCATCTTGCAATTGTTGACGTGCTTCGTTTAATTCAAGGGCTGCCAAACGTTTATCATCTCGACTCCCAGCTTGTTTTATAGTTCGAGTCGCATTAGTAAGAGTATTCGCTACTGCACCGCCTAATGATACGGTAAGACCCGTCTTCTTATAGCGTTCATCATGGGACATGTGGTTGTGATCTATATTTCCATCCAATGTGACGGCAGAACCCTCTATCACAGCGCCTTCTTTTGCAACAATATCTGCACTTGTAATGTGAACTGTATTATTCGCTTTGACAGTAACAGTACTTTTCGTACTAGCAATTGTATTTCGTACAGTAGATTCTTCATGGTTAGCTTCATCTATATTATGTTTTTCTTTACCTATAGTAAAGCCTATCCCTGTACTACCAAGTAACCCAGACTTCTTATGACGATACACACTAGTACCATCTGTAATCACTTTATCTGCACCAAGATCTACTTTACCACCAGCGGTAACAGATACGGCATTCTCACCCATAATTTGAGCAGATTGACCTGTTACATCTTGAGCACTTGTAATCTGTATATCTTTACCACTTAATGTAGAGCCTGTTACAACTGTAGTAGTTGCATCATCCACCGCATTCGTGCTTTCACGTTTTACTAAACTTTTCTTTTTATCTAGGTATACATGATTGACTGTACTATTAGCCTTTGCTGTATTTAGTTCAACCGTATTGCCAGATACCTTAACTGTATCTGCTGCTAATACTTGACTGCCTTCAAGCTGTACAGCATCAGAGGCTACAACAGAAACATTTTTACCTTCAATGCTACTACCAACAGATGATTGAGCTTTAACAAGATCATGAGACTCCGTCGTTTGAGAGTGTCCACCGCCAGATTTACCTTTATCAAAACGATGTTCTTCAAGCTCATGTGTAGCATTCATAGCTTTCATCGTTATATTGCGACCAGCCGTCACATTTGCATTCACATCTGACGTGATGATACCTGCCTCCATAGATACATCTCGTCCTGCTACTACTGTTGTTTGACCAGCACCACCAATACGACCTTGATCTACACCGATCATCGTTTCACGTCGATTATTTCGACTATTCCACTCAACTTTGCTATTGGCAACCTCATACTGTACGCCTGTATTAATCACATCACGTCCAGCACTAACTGTTGTAGAACCAGCTGCATTAGTTTGTGTAATGGTACCACCTTCATTAATAACATCCTTTTTAGCATGCACAGAGACGGTGTCATTACCTATAATAGTCCCTTGTGTGTTACGAACTTCATCATTCGCTATAACCGTAGCAGTGTTTCCTTTAATAAGACCATTGTCATTGTGAATAGTATTACCAGTAAGAGTCACATCTTTATCCGCCACAATACTACCGCTATTATGCATAGTATCAACAGAAAGGTTTATGGATTGAGCCTGCAAATTAGCTGCACCTTCTACTCGTTTTGTAGTTGGGGCTAAATACAGAGTCGGTACTAGTACAGTTTCTGTTTTACCATTTGGCAATACAACAGCCTTACTAACTAAGAGCACTACATCCTCTTTAAGATTCTTTTGCTCAGCCTCTGTTAAGCCTCTACCTAATGCAATAGATTGAGATTTTGTTACACTAATCCCTGCATCCATCAACTGGCGATATTGTTCTTCTGCGGAAAGGCCCGATTGCAGTCTACTTTTACCAGTTTGACGCATAATCTCTTGCATAACGAGCTGTTGCTCATAGTAGCCATCACCCA
>CALGLI010000058.1 GCA_937930265.1 uncultured Veillonella sp.
CCCCTCACAAACGGTATTTCATAATGTTTGTTCGGGGCACACCGTGCTCTTCTTGTGTTTGTGTGATTTAGGTAGTTATAGGGCGCCACAAAGTCTGCTACGCCTAACTACGTTCCTCGGGGGGATGTTGTTTGTTCGGGGCACGTTGTGCTCTTTTTGTGTTAGTGTGATGTAGGTAGTTATGGGGCGCCACAAAGGCTGCTACGCCTAACTGCGTTCCTCAGCGGGGTGTTGTTTGTTCAGGGGCATGTTACGGTCTTCTTGTGTTTGTGTGATGTAGGTAGAAAGGAATGCCACAAGAATACCAAACAGCGTCTCTTATGAAAAGTTTAGTTGCAATTGTTTTACATTCGTAATACAATGTGTACTATAAGGAGGTATACTATTATGGCTAAAACAGCAAATATTAATGTTCGTATTGAACCAGAGATAAAACAGAGAGCAGAGAATCTATTTAATAGTTTTGGAATTTCTGTTACTGACGCTATTAATATATTTTTACATAAGTCTATTATGGAAGGAGGGTTTCCTTTCATTATTAAGCAACCAAGATATAATGCTGAAACGGAAGCTGCTATACATGAAGCACGTAATATTATATTTGGTAATATTCAAACAAAAACATATAACTCTACAAAGGAACTCTTTGATGAGTTAGATGTGGAGGATTAACTTTTATGTTAAAAATTCAAGTATCTACAAAGTTTCGAAAGGATTATAAAAGAATTAAAAAGCGAGGATACAAGCTTTCTTTATTGCAAGATATTTTAGACAAATTATGTGCTAAAGAGCCACTTGAACCTAAATATAGAGATCATGCACTCACGGGCTCGTATAAAGGGTTTAGAGAATGTCATATTCAACCAGATTGGCTTTTAATTTATGCAGTAGATGAGGATAAACTTATTCTTGTAGCATCTAGAACAGGAACACATAGTGATTTGTTTGATACATAAAATAGATATTAAAAAGCCTAACATATAAGACCTAGTACATCTTACTATGTTAGGCTAATTTTCTACTGGTAATCTTTTTACGAGAAGGCTCAATCTATGGTATGATATAAGGTACAGATAACACATAAGATATTCCTACATAGATAATAGGAGGTACCTACTTTGAGTAGTATTTTTGATATTATTGGGCCGGTTATGATTGGTCCTTCTAGTTCACATACGGCAGGGGCGGCACGTTTGGGAAAGATGGCGCTGTCTATGTTTCATGGACGCCCTGACAGTGTGACTATGACTTTATATGGTTCTTTTGCGAAAACCTATCGTGGTCATGGTACGAATCGTGCCTTGGTGGCAGGGTTGCTCGGTATGGATGCAGATGATGCACGCATTCGTGACTCTTTGGAAATTGCACAGCAAGAGAACTTTCAGTATACCTTTATTGAGTCTGAAGTGGATGCAGGTCATCCGAACACGGTGCGGTTCAATATGTACGGCAAAGACGGCAAGCATATGTCGGTCACTGGTTCTTCTCTTGGTGGTGGTCGAGTGGCTGTGACCAATATTGATGGTATCGATGTAGATATTACTGGGGAAGAGCATCAAATTATTGCATTCCATACGGATCAACCTGGTGTGATTGCTGGGGTGACCCATATTTTAGGCCTTGAAAGTGTCAATATTTCTAGTATGCGCGTATTCCGTAAACGAAAAGGGTCAGAAGCGGTGATGCTCATTTCTACGGACTCCGATGTAGACGAGGTGGCATTACAACAAATCAAGGAAGTGCCAGGCATTTCCTCAGTCATGTATTTTGAACCATTGGAATAGAGGAGATTATGAGTTATTTATACGATACTATCGAAGATATTGTACGTCTCGCAGACCGTGAAAGTATTTCCTTTTCCGAAGTAGTCTTGCGGGCTGAAATAGAAAGTACGGACTCCACGAAAGAGGAAGTGCTCGATGAGATACGTCGTCGTATTCAGATTTTTAAAGAATCTGTTCGCGATGGCATTGCAGATACAAGAAACAGTAAAAGTGGCATGTCTGGTGGACAAGCGAAACAACTAGATGAGCGAAAACCAGTATTTTTGAGTGACCTTACATACAGGGCTCTGTGCTATGCAATTTCTGTGAATGAAGCCAATGCGAAGATGTTTCGCATCGTGGCATGTCCTACAGCAGGAGCCTGTGGTATTTTACCAGGGGTTATGCAAGCCGTTGGTGAAGTGTATGACTGTGATGATGAGGCCTATATCAATGGATTTTTAGCAGCCGCTGGCGTAGGCAATGTAGTGACGAACCAAGCTTGCGTAGCAGGTGCTGTGGGCGGTTGCCAAGCCGAAGTCGGCACGGCAGCAGCCATGGCAGCAGCTTGTGCAGTAGCGATGATGGGTGGCACTACAGAGGAAGTGGTGACGGCCATGACCTTATGTATGAAAAACGTATTGGGATTGGTTTGCGACCCCGTGGCAGGCCTCGTGGAAGTGCCTTGCGTGAAGCGAAATGGCATTTATGCAGTTCATGCGTTGTCGGCAGCAGAGATGGCGATGGCTGGCTTGCGCAGTCGTATTCCACCGGACGAAGTGATCGGCGCTATGGACTCCATTGGACGAGCCTTGCCAGAAGCACTGCGTGAAACCAGTGAAGGGGGCCTTGCGAAAACGAAAACTGGTATGGAGATTACGAAGCGCTTGGCACATCAGAAATAGAGAGGATGTAGTATGGGGAATTTAGCATACAGAAAAACAGCTGCCTACCAAGGGGCGTTGCGTATTTTGCAGACCTTACAAACAGCGCACCATGAGGCCTATATTGTGGGCGGTGCTGTGCGAGATATACAGATGGGGCGCATTCCCCATGATTACGATATCGTCACATCCGCTATGCCCGAGGTAGTGATTGAGGTACTGCGGGCGGCGGGCTTTACTACCACCAATGTGGTGGGCGCCGCTTTCGGTGTCGTAGTGGTATCCTGCGGGAATCATTCCTATGAGGTGGCGACCTACCGCAGTGAACAGTATGGCGACGACAGCCATCGCCCCGTGTCTGTACAGTATCCATCTACCTTTTTAGAGGATGTGCAGCGACGAGACTTTACCATCAATGGCCTTGCTATCTCTGAAAGTGGGCAAATTCGGGATGAAGTAGGTGGCTTACGAGATATTGCATCGCGTAGGTTATGCACCATCGGGTCTAGCCAAGAGCGCTTTCAAGAAGATGCGTTGCGCATGTTCCGATTATGTCGGTTTGCTGGACAATTAGGATTTTCTATCGACCCGAACACATGGGCAGGGATAGAACCGAATCTATATCGAGTGGAAGGGTTGTCCCTAGAACGAATACGGGTAGAAATTGAGAAAATGTTGCTCAGTGACCATGTGGACCTTGCTTTGGATGCGTTGGTACGCAGTCATTTGAACGACCAATATTGCCAACAAACCACTGAGGGGCAGTCTCGACAGATTCCCATTTTGCCAGAACTGACGCATTTAGTAGACTTGCCGCAAGCCCCAGAACATCACATTCATGATGGATGGCGTCATACCCTAGCGGTGGTGAAAGCAGTGCCACAAAACTTGGTATTGCGTTGGGCTGCGTTGCTCCACGATGTGGGAAAAGGTGTGGAAGGTGTTCGAGGCTTTCACAATGGGCGGATTACGGATCGCAACCACGATATGGTGGGTGCCAAGATGACGAGGGATATACTGACTCGTTTGGGCTATGCCAAAGAGTTTGTGAATTTAGTGACATGGCTCGTGGAACGTCATATGCGGTTTCACTTTTACGTGGCCAATGCATCGGCAGATTTGCGAAAATGGATGCACAAAGAAACTAGGGAACCTTTATTTCGAGAAACGAAGGATTTAGTGGAAGCTATGGAATATTTGCATACATTAGGTGTGGCTGATGTACTAGGGGGTGGCACGAAGGATGCTAAGCCAACAGCCCAATATGGGGCGCGCATGGTGGAGATGGCGAAATCGATGCCGGTTCACACGAAAGATTTGCACTATGACCGCCAGTTGCCATCACAAGTAGCACCGTACGCTAAAGAGGTTATGCAAACCGTATTGGAACGGGTGCAAACGGGAGATATTCCCAACACGCCAGAGGCCATCCAAGAGGCGGGGCTGGCGAAGTACAACCGATTACAGAAAAAGGAGCAACATGCATGAATAGGCAAGATGCACGAAAACGATTAGATGATAATGCTTGGATATGGTTTGCTGTCATCTTGAGCGTTGCCATAGGGATTACATTACGCTATGGGTATATACAAATTGTAGCGAATGATACGTATTCTAAACGATTTTCGAATCAGTTTATTACAGATAGAGTATTGCAATCTCCACGAGGAACTATTTTTGATCGTTCTGGAAACCCCTTGGCATTGAGCGTAACAGTAAACTCTGTTAGTGCTGACCCAACGATGATGCGTGTAGTGGCTAAGAAATCTCCTGAAGAAGTGGCAGATGTATTAGCACCCTATGTGCGTATTTCCAGAGAGGAAATTATCAAAAAATTAAATGAAGATACGGCCTTTGTATGGATTGACCGACTCTTAGATGTACCCAATTCTAATGGTATAGAAGCGGCCATTAAGGAGGCAAAATATAACTTTATTACATTGCACAAGGAAAGTCGACGGTATTATCCGAATGATACGTTGTTGGCGCCCGTTCTTGGATTTGTGGGATTCAATGAAGATGGCAAAGCCGATGCAGAAGGTAAGGCAGGATTAGAGGCAGCCTTAGATGATGTGATTCGCAGTAATGAGGTAAAAGTCAGCATTTATAACGATACAGCAGGTAGACCTGTCTTTGAGTCCGTACAGTCTCAATTTTTACCAGATCAAGAAAAATCTGTAAATCTCACCATTGATACTACGGTGCAGTTTATTGCAGAGCGTGCACTGGATAAAGCGATGGCAGATACAAAGGCTCGCAGTGCAGCCATGATTATTATGGACCCTAAAACAGGGGAAATCTTGGCAATGGCGAACAAAAATCGTGGCATGGCATCGGATGTGAATAAATTAAAGTTTGAAGACTATCGGAATAATGCGGTGGTAAGCATTTATGAACCAGGGTCTACGTTCAAACCGATTATTGCCGCTTCCGCTTTAGCAGCTGGAAAATGGCAATTAGATACAGTATACAATGATACGGGTACCATTCTAATCGATGGGCATACGATAAAAAACTGGGACGGTAAAGGTAGTGGTAAAGTTCGCTTACTGGATATTCTAAAATATTCCATCAACACAGGTATGGTGTACTTGGGTACGACTACAGGTGGAGATATTTTGACGGATTATGTAAAACGTTTTGGCTTTGGTAAAGCGACAGGGATTGAACTACCGGCTGAGGGGGATGGCATCCTCTTTGATCCAAAGACAATGAGTAAATTAGATACTGCCACTATGTCCATCGGACAAGGGAGTGCGGTAACACCATTGCAAATGGTACAAGCCTTCGGCGCCCTAGCGAATGGCGGTAAAATGATGAAACCTCATATTATCAAATCCATTGTAAATCCGGATGGTTCTATCTTTAAAGAAGCGAAGGATGTGGAGCAAGGTCAACCAATTCCTGAAAGTATTGCAAAACAGATTACAGATATTTTAGAGAAAGAAGTCTCCGAAGGTGGCGGACATAAAGCGTATGTAGAAGGCTATCAATTTGCTGGTAAAACAGGGACGGCACAAAAATTAGATGCTGAACATGGTGGTTATTTGAATGGTCGCTATATTGCCTCCTTTATCGGTTATGGACCTGTAGAAGATGCTCACTTTGTGGCATTAGTTGTGATTGATGACCCGCAAGGCACATACTATGGCAGTCAAATTGCAGCGCCAGTATTCCAAGATGTGATGTCACAATTAGTGCGGTACTATAAGCTTTCACCAACTCGTAGTAAACACAATGACAAAGATAAGGCAAAAGGTGGAACTAATGTATTAGCAGTACATCGTAATAAAGATGGATCTGTGATTGTGCCGAACTTCGTGGGACATGCTTATGGGGAGGTCCGCGATTGGGTTCATGAAGCAGGATTGACATTCAAGCCAAGTGGTACGGGCTATGCCAT
>CALGLI010000059.1 GCA_937930265.1 uncultured Veillonella sp.
AACATATATATGTAACGAATCTTGGTACTGTCAACCATATTAACTATAGTAACCTCTTTAGTGACTATTATCACCTGTAAATAGCTTTGCTATCCTTATTGTACCAGTATTATACCTACTATTCAATCTAACATTTATACTGTTCATTTTTTACACTTAAATAATATACTAGATATAAAATAACTCACGTTAATAATAAAGATAATTGAGAGTACTAGCTCTTTTTCAAAATTGATCGAATTAACATCTCATGGCTATATACTTCATTAGCCTGTTCTAATGCCACTTTTGTTTGTGTTTTTTTCGCACTTAATAATTCAACCAATTCTTCCATAGCATGAATGATATCCGTTTCTTTCAATGATTGTATCACACAGCCAATTGGAAATTTTGCTAGTACCTCTGGATTTAATTCTGGCGACACTAATACTGGTTTATGATATCCAATCGCCGTAAACAGCATTGCTCCCCAATGGTATCTATATCTTTCAGCTGCATACGGCATTGCAATAGCATCCACCGATAATAAAGCATCTTCCCAATCTTTACCAATCAGATTCTCATGACGGAATATAATATTAGGGATATGTTTATATTTTTCTATAAGCGAATTAAATAATGCGGTATCCTCAGGTTTTGCAGTTGCACCTTGTACTACTAATTCAACAGGTACTGCAAACTTTGCATGTATAAAGGCTTGTATAAATGATTCTAAGTTTTTTTCTTTACGAAATTGTCCGAAAAAGCCTATGCGTACTGAACCTTCATGATTTTCTAATGGCTCGGTAGTATCAAATACCGGCTTAAATACAGGTGGAGCTACTAATTGCACATTGGTCAACCCACTATTAGCAAAATCATTTCGCAAGGTAATGACATGTAAATGAACATTGTTATACGACTGTATTCGTCTAGCTTGCTTTTCAAACTTAGGTTGTTCTTTAGGATTAATTCCATGAAATATAATATGTACAGGAACTGGTGAGTTTTTTAATTCACTTCTCAGCAAAGATTTTATATATCGATAGGTGGCTGTAGGAATGATTATGGCATCACAAGCCCCTTGTTTTGCTAGTTCATAAGCGCTGTTAAACCATGCTACACGCCGTTTCTCACGTTGTATGGAGCGCCATAGTTTTTGATACCAAGTTGCTCCTGCATACGTAACAACTTCGCCACCTTGTAACTCATGAATAGGCACGCCATAATCAACTTTAAAAGAAAATTTTTCCGGGACAAAAAACATAGGTTCATGTCCTTGCCGTTTCATTTCATTCACAAGGATTCTATCAAATTCTACTTCATGACCTGCTGGCATGATAATACTTTCTAATATGGCAACTCGCATGGGAACTCCTTACCGTAATCGTATAATGCTAATTACAACTTACCATTGGATTTATATAAATAATATAACTTCACATATTTTGTCATAGTGTAAAAATAATGATTCACAGACAAGACCCACCCCATTTTTCCATCCAAAATACCTCCTTGTAAAAGATACATTTTAACAAATGCCCAAAATGGTCGAAATACAATATCTTTCAAAAAGGATACCGATTTGTTTGCCTTTTTATATTTTTCTGCCGATAAAGTTGTGTATTTGTTTAATTTATTAAAATATTGCTCCCAATTATCGTAGGTGTAATGATACATAGGTGCTGTTAATTGTTTCTTATCATAAGGTGTAATAATCGCAGGATGAACATATCCTTCTACATAGGAACCTTCTTTAGGCATCAACCGACATACATAATCTGGACGTAGTACTCCATGAGTCGCTACATTATGATGAAAGCGATTATGTCTTTGTATCCAGTATGCTAAATCTTCTCCTTGTATAGCTAATTTAATTTCTTTACATAATTCAGGGCTACATCGTTCATCTGCATCAATAAAGAATATCCAATGACTGCTGGCTTGCTCTATAGCAAATGTTTGTTGTGCGCCCCAATCACCATTCATTGAGTGATGCAAGACCTTTGCACCTAGCGACTCTGCAATGGATACTGTATAATCTTCACTACCATCATCGATAACAATAATTTCATCCGCAAAAGATTGACAGCTCTCTATACAATCTTTAATATTCTGTTCTTCATTTCTCGTTAAAATTAGCACACTAACTGTATTCATAAACTTCCTCTTATCTATCTACATATGACAAAGACTATCACCTTACGTGATAGTCTTTTATTTACTCTTTATTGTATCAAGTTTATGCTTTGTATTCAACAACAGGTTATGTATAATGGCGAACAATCGCACCAGTTACTTCCATATAAGCTCGTTGTAAAGCAACTATATCTTTTAAATTATAATCATATACTGGCGTTCCATCTAAAGTCTCTACACGCTGATCTTTAAAGAAACCAATATGACTATTACTTATCCAATGATATGGAGTTACAATGATCTCTTGCAGTTCGAACAACGATGGGAATAAACTTACATATTCATGATTTTTAGGTGCTACTAATTCCATAATTGTTGGCAAGATATTCATATGCGAACCAATTTTTAAATTAGAAAACATAGAATCCTCTAGCTCCTTTTGATACATATAAAAGGAAGTCCCTATATCTTCTCTTAAACTTTGTAGACGTTCTGTACCAGTCCATGGTTTTGTTAGTATTGTAGAATGATCGCCTGTAACAAAAATTAAACTATCTTCATACTTTGTTTGTAACTCTTTAACAAATTGACTTAAGTAATAGTCACAATACCAATACGTCCCCAATTCATTTACTTCATGTTGCAAGTGCAAAGGAAGCTTCTGTATAAATTCATCTCTATTAAACCCATACTTTTCAATCG
>CALGLI010000060.1 GCA_937930265.1 uncultured Veillonella sp.
GAATTAGCTAGATACATTATTGGAGAAGTTATTGAATTGTTAGCTGTAAAATAGCGTATGTAATGTTGTCTATAGTTTGTAGTTGTAGAAAGAAGTGTTCTTTTCATGTTTGCCATACAAAAGGCATATCATCAAGGCTCGTTATGTAAATCTCAATGGGGAAATAATATTCTAGCTGGTCTCGTTGTAGGTGTAGTCGCATTACCATTGGCTATGGCGTTTGCTATAGCTAGTGGTGTTACACCGCAAGCTGGTATATATACGGCTATTATTGCGGGAATATTTGTATCATTGTTTGGTGGATCTCAAGTTCAAATTGCTGGCCCTACAGGAGCATTTATTGTTTTATTAAGCAGTATAGTTGTTAATTATGGATTTGATGGATTACAGATAGCAACTATGATGGCTGGCATCATGCTATTATTGATGAGCATAGCTAAACTAGGCAATGTGATAAGATATATACCAGCGCCTGTTATTATGGGATTTACTGCTGGTATTGGTGTTACTATCTGGGTTGGTCAATGGCCATTTTTCTTTGGCTTTCCATCGTTGCCGTATGTACCACATTTTCACGAAAAACTTTGGTTGATGCTTCAATCATTACCTAATTCTGATTTACCTACATTAGGAATTTCCTTATTTAGCTTAATACTATTATTAGTATTACCTCGGATTCCTGTTGTAAAAAAAGTACCAGCTCCTATCGTAGCAATGATTATTGCTACACTAATCCAAGGATATTATCAATTTCCTAGTGTACAAACAATTGGTACCGCATTTGGTGGAATACCCCAAGGATTACCATCATTTTCATTTCCTAATCTATCCTTAGATAAGATTTTTTTATTAATTGGCCCTGCTTTTACAATTGCCATGCTGGGAGCCATAGAATCCTTATTATCTGCAGTGGTAGCAGATGGCATGAGTGGACAAAAACACGAGTCAAATACAGAGTTATTCGGACAGGGTTTAGCTAATATTTTTGCTCCTTTGTTTGGTGGTATTGCAGCGACTGGTGCTATTGCAAGAACCGCTACTAATATTCGACAAGGGGGTAATTCTCCTATAGCAGGTATTGTTCATGCCATTGTATTAGGTGCTATTCTCTTATTCTTAGCTCCTTATGCTGTGTATATTCCATTGGCATCTATGGCGGCCATCTTATTTGTCGTGGCATATAACATGAGTGATGTACCACGTTTTATTCGGATGTTGCGACTAGCACCACGACCAGATCAAATTATTTTGATTCTCACATTCTTTTTGACAATCTTCACTGATTTGGTCGTAGCTGTAAATGTGGGCGTTGTGTTAGCTGTATTGCAATTTATGCGTAAAATGATAGGGACTATTGATGTTCATGTTATGAGCTGTAAAGAATTATCTGAACAAGAAAAGCATGAAATTGAGATACATCCAGATATCATGGTTTATACCGTAGAAGGTCCTTTATTCTTTGGCGCTATATCTGCATTTGATAGAGCTCTTAATTCTATTCATAAAGATCCTAAATATTTAATCATTCGATTTGGATCTGTACCTTTTGTTGATTTAACAGGATTACGTATTTTGAAAGGTATTATTGAGGAATTAAAGAATCGTGGGATTGAAGTATTATTAAGCGATATTAACTATGATATACGTCGAGAGATGTACAAGTCTGATTTTCTAGATATGTTGGGACGTCATCATTTATATCGAAAATTTGAAAGCGCATTACATAAGGCTGAACATGATTTAGCGTTACA
>CALGLI010000061.1 GCA_937930265.1 uncultured Veillonella sp.
CAAATCTACTGGCATTTCATTGGCTAAACGAATAAGTTGCTGTTGTCGTTGCATACTTTCACCATGTACCACCATGGCATATCCGTTGGGTCCAGCTATGGCCACTGCTTTCGCTCCAGCTTGGCTAGCCTTCCACGTATCAGTACCTTCCTGATCCATACTGAATCCATGACCATCGCTTTTCACCATTCCCACCACGATGCCTCGTTGTGAAAGCTGATGGATCAGCGCCGTAGCCACCGTCGTTTTGCCCGATTTAGATTGGCTGGCACTGATGGTCACAATCGGCACTGAACGTTCCCGATTAAGAGATTTTGCTTTCGCTAATTTATAAGACAATCGAGTATTCACATTGCTATATAGCTCTGCCTCTTCAATCATATCCATTTCCATATAAGGAATCTTCTCTAAGATGCCATGCATAGATACATCTTCACCATCTAATGCCTCTTGAATCGTATCTAGTACAGACCGTTTATAAATAGCCGCTAACGGTTCGTACTCTTGCAGCCCTACATAGGGAACCATGGCTAATAATTCTCCTTGTAAAAATGAATCGATGTGTACTTCCCAAGATGGCAACCAGTGAAAGGAAAACCATGGCATATCCGCAGATACCACGATATAGGCCTCTCTAGTTCCTACTGAAAGAGCCGCCTGTAATCCACTAAGAGGTCCTTTCATAGCCATCGTATCCGGCACTAACTGAATATCTCGACCAAATGAGCGAGCCTCTTCAATAATATGTGCCTCTGATTCTTCTAATTCTCGATTAATGGAGACTAAAATTTCTCCACATTCTGTGAGGACCGCCTTGCGGAGCATTTCTCCTAGCAGAGTGGTGCTACCCCAAGGCAATCTCGTTTTATCTGTTCCCATGCGGGTGCTAAGTCCACCCGCTAACACAATAATTCCTAATTCAGAAATCATACATTTCTCCTGTCCTCGATGTTTTCTTATTTATGGTTTGGTGTCACACGACCTAATCCACGCATCACTGGCACATACAATAATGCCAATACTACAAGATTAATCATCATATCAGGCAACATATACGTTGCATTATACGTTAAGGAATACACCCAAGGGCTTGTTCCTTCTGGCGCATATGACCCAAACACTACCACACCGCTAATAGCAGACATAGCAAAGCGTGTTAAGATTGCATAAATGGCGCCAAAGAAGGCTTTCACCGTACCAGAACCTCCGAAGAAACCGGCAATACCAATGGCACCATAGGCTAAGATATAGTCCAATACGATACTCATATAATGAATCGAAAATTTAAATCCCAATAGGAAGTGAACAATCCCATAGGCAACGCCTGTTAAGATACCAGCACGACCACCCCAACGGTACGCATAAATTAACAATGGCACCAAGTTAGCTGCTTTCACAGCACCACCTTGTGGCATTTGGTAGATGACGTACATACTCAAAATTTGTGCCATAGCGATGACTAAACCGCCTTCTACTAACATTTTTGTTTTACTTGAACTTGTATAACTCATACCTGTCTCCTTTTCACACTATGATATATTGAAATATATTATCAAATCACTTTTATTTATTCCTTATATTGTATCACTTTTAATCTATTTTTATCTATATGTTTTTTCACAACCGAACACTTTTCCTTAGTACAAATATGCATACTTATAGTTCATATATGTATCCCCCTCATATTGCCAAGATGAAAGGTCTTATGTATAATAGATAAGGATTATGTCGTAATCCTAATTCTGTCTATTTAGGGGGCAACAAATAATG
>CALGLI010000062.1 GCA_937930265.1 uncultured Veillonella sp.
ATTGATATTGTGGCCGACTCCGTATGTGTTCATGGTGATAACCCTGAAGCGATAGCTTTCACAAGGTATATTCGGGAGGGGCTCACAAAAGCTGGTGTAACGGTGGCGAATTTTCAGCACCGATAAAACTATTAAATACATTAAAATAAATGCTTAATTAATACCAACAGAAAATGCAAATATAAGTATTAAAAGTAAGTATTACATGTAAGTATGAGCTTTAAGCACTAAGTATGGCATAGATTAATTATTATATGTGGAGGTTCCTATGAAACCAATTACAGGTAAAGCGAGTTTCTCTGTCCTATTAGGGGCAGCTTTCTTAATGGCCACGTCTTCCATTGGACCTGGCTTTATGTTACAAACGGCAGCATTTACAAATGAGTTGAAAGCAGACTTTGCATTTGCTATCGTTGTATCCGTTATTTTCTCTATTATTGCACAGCTTAATGTGTGGACGATTATTGGTGTATCCCAAATGCGTGGTCAAGATATTGCGAATAAGGTATTGCCAGGCCTTGGTTATATAGTGGCATTTTTAATTTCCCTTGGTGGATTGGCCTTTAATATCGGTAATATTGGTGGTGCTTCTATGGGCCTCAATATTATATTTGGTATCGACACAACAACAGCGGCCGCTATTAGCGGTATCTTAGGTATCTTACTATTTACATCTAAGAAGATGGGTGGTGTTTTAGATAATACGGCTAAAGTACTCGGTACTGTTATGCTTGTTCTTATCGCCTACGTAGCATTCTCTACGAATCCACCAGTAGGAGAAGCCTTGTCTCATTCTGTGATTCCAGAGCATGTACCTTGGTTAGCAACGATTACACTTATTGGGGGCACTGTAGGTGGTTACATTACATTTTCTGGTGGTCACCGCCTCATTGATGCAGGTATTACAGGTCAAGAGCATTTAAAAGATGTACGTCGTGCAGCAATTATGGGGATGTCTGTAGATGCATTAGTTCGAGTGTTATTGTTCTTAGCCGTTTTAGGTGTAGTATCCATGGGCTTTGTGCTAGATTCTAAAGACCCAGCAGGCTCTGCGTTTCTTCTCGGCGCTGGTGAAATCGGTCATAAATTATTCGGTATAGTGTTCTTCTGTGCCGCATTGACCTCTGTAGTAGGGGCTGCCTACACATCAGTATCCTTCTTAAAAACATTGTTTAAGGTTGTAGAACGAAATGAAAAATTGACTATTATGGCGTTTATCTTTATTTCTACATGTATCTTAATCTTTATTG
>CALGLI010000063.1 GCA_937930265.1 uncultured Veillonella sp.
AAGAAGCGGTCTTACCTCACGCTCAGGTGTAGTCTTTGCATTACCGATTCTCTTATCACCGAAGAGATCCTTGTAAGCTGCAACTGCACTTGTACAAACCTTGTGATCCTCAGGAAGTACCCAAGTAGGGAAGTAGCACTCGATAGGATATACAACACCTGTAAATGAAGGTCTGTCATAGTTGTACATGCTTACAACTACATCATCACCGTACTTCTTAACAGCAGGAAGTTGTCTGATCTCCTCAAGACATGATTCCCAAGTCTCACCTACAGTCATTCTTCTGTCAAGTGATACTGCACAAGAGTCTGCTACTGCACAACGGCTTGGGGATGTGTAGAAAATTTGGGAAGTTGTTACTGTACCACGGCCCAAGAAACGAGCTTCTTCATAATGGTCCGGGTTGAATTTTGGATCCAACATTTTTTCCAAACCTTTAACGCGAGTGCTTTCAGTAGAGTTATTTGCATTTAATGCACGAACATCTTGTAAAATATCAGCCATTTTGTAGATTGCATTGTCACCACGATCTGGTGCAGAACCATGGCAAGATACGCCTTCTACATCGATACGAATTTCCATACGACCACGTTGACCACGATAGATACCGCCATCAGTTGGTTCTGTGGATACTACGAATTCTGGACGGATACCACGTTCTTTAATAATGTATTCCCAGCATAAACCATCACAATCTTCTTCTTGTACTGTACCAACTACTAATACACGGTATTTATCATTCAATAAACCTAAGTCTTTCATGATTTTTGCTCCGTATACTGCAGATACGATACCACCTAATTGGTCAGATACACCACGACCACCGATTTCAGTGTCGCTTTCAAATCCTTCATATGGATCAAAGTTCCAGTTATCACGGTTACCGATACCCACTGTATCAATATGTCCGTCAAAAGCAATCAATGTTTTACCAGTTCCCATATAGCCAAGAATGTTACCCATAGGATCCACTTCTACTTCATCGAATCCTAAGTCTTTCATTTCTTTTTCAATGCGACGAACGTGTTGTTCTTCTTCCGCACTTTCACCAGGGAATGCGACGATTTCTCTTAAAAATTTTGTCATCGCTGGTTCATAGGCTTTCGCTGCTTCTTTTACTGCTTGTAAATCCATACCTTTTTCCTCCTTAAATACACATATACGTATACGTTAAAGTTAAAATTAACTGTATATGACTAGTTGTTGATACTAAAATTTCCCTTGCCATACGATTTCTTGATAACGTGTTGGGTCTGTATCCCCTTCTGTGGAGAAGCAAAGAACTTTAGAATCTTTTGTAAGACCTAAATCATCACGTAAGTCTTTATATTCATCCATTGTCATAGCTGCTGCTACTAAACCAAACGGTACGGCGCCAGACTCACCAGATGTAATGCTTACATCGCCTTTAATAGGAGCTGCACTCATGCGCATACCCAAGGATGCTACCCAATCTGGTGCAGATACGAATACGTCCACATGATTTTTTAAGATGTCCCAAGAGATTGTATTGGGTTCACCGCAAGCAAGTCCTGCCATGATAGTTTGTAAATCACCACCCACAATACGTAAGTCTCCATCGCCTGCTTTCGCACCTTTGTATAAGCAGTCCGCTGCAGATGCTTCTACCACAACGATTTTTGGTTTTACAGGAGCATCTTTATAGCGATTTACTACATAGCCTGTTACGGCACCTGCTAAGGAACCGACACCAGCTTGTACGATGACATGTGTAGGTACATCTACACCAGCTTTTTCCAATTGTTCAGTAGCTTCTAATGCCATTGTACCGTAACCTTGCATGATCCATGCTGGGATTTCTTCATAGCCATCCCAAGCTGTATCTTGGATAACAACACCATGGTTAACTTTTTTAGATTCTAACCGTACGCAATCGTCATAATTCATTTCTTCAATCGTAACTGTTGCTCCTTCTGCTGCAATGTTTTGTTTACGAGTTTCTGTAGATCCTTTTGGCATAAATACTACGGATTTTTGACCCAATTTATTAGCCGCCCAAGCAACGCCACGGCCATGATTTCCATCAGTAGCTGTGAAGAATGTAGCTTGACCAAATTCATCACGTAATTCTTTAGATGTTAATACAGAGTATGGTAACTCGGATACTTCTTTACCTAATTCTTGTGCCACGAATTTAGCAATCGCATAAGATCCACCCAACACTTTGAAAGCATTTAATCCAAAGCGGTAAGATTCATCTTTGATAAACAATCTGTTCAGCCCCAAATGGTCTGCCATACGTGGTAATTCAGTTAATGGTGTTTCTTCATATTGTGGGAAACTTTTATGAAATTCACGTACACCTTCACTTGCTTGCACACTCATAATATGCGTATTTAGGTCTTCAGACCCAGGCATATTATTTTTTACCCATTGAATCCGTTCCATGTAACTCCTCCTCTTCTTTCACTTGATTTAGGTCGTTATATAATGTAAATTTGGAAACGTTAAAATACTCTGAAATTTTGTCAGATGCTTTTGAAATCAAAAAAGCGCCTTGACAATATAAATATCGTATTGCTTCCAGACGCTCATTCTTATTCATTAAATGTGCTGGTCGCCCTACTACTTTTTCTGCTTGGGATAACATATCGCTCAACAAATCACTAACAGATGTAACAATTCGTTCTCCTTTTGTTTCCCACGCATGATTACTGGATGTAATAATTCGATCTAAAGAGTTTTGCAATGTAATAAAATCAGTAATATCATAATTGATACACAATAAATACTGTAATTTATCATTATCATCACGTATATACATCGTCGTCGATCGAAGAACTCTTCCATCTTTGGTTCGTGTTAAATAAGCTTGCTTACCCTGACACTTACCATCGTCATTTCGTATCGCATCCAATACTGCATGCGAGGCGCCATCACCTACATTTCGATTAGAAATATCCCCGTGCTCAATATACACAATAGAACTCTCTAATGTTTCTATTTGCACGTCGTGAATCAACACTTCACATGAAGCTCCAAATTGTGTCGCAATACCATGCGCAATTACCTTTAATTGTTCTAATTTCATAATTGTCTCCTAACTATTATTTAGGCTATCTAACAATTTATTAGGTATGTTCTCATTATAGCACTGTCACATGTATTATTCAATACTTTTTCTAAATATTTTTTAGGTTTACTAATTTTTTGTTAGGTGATAATTTTCACAGCCTATCCATACAAAAAAGATAGAGGTAAATTGAGTATACGCTCAACCTACCTCTATGCTATATATCAATTCCTATTCTTAGTAAGGAACTTCTGTTTTACGTGCTACGCCAGTTTTGATTGCTGTTTCAGCTACTGCTTTTGCTACTGCTAATGGAACACGTTTGTCGAATGCATTGGCTACTACGTAGTCTTCTGCTAATTCTTCATCTGTTACAAGAGCTGCTAGCGCCTCAGCGGCTGCCAATTTCATTTCATCATTGATTTCACGTGCTTGTACATCGATGGCACCACGGAAGATACCAGGGAACACATTCACGTTATTGATTTGGTTCGGCGCATCACTACGACCAGTACCCATAACACGTACGCCAGCTGCTTTCGCATCATCGTACATTACTTCTGGCACAGGGTTAGCCATTGCAAATACGATGGCATCATCTGCCAAGCTTTCCAAAATTTCTTTTGTGAAAGCACCAGCTGCTGATACACCTAACAATACGTCAGCACCTTTTGCGATTTCAGCCAAGTTGCCAGTTTTTGTTTCTTGACCCAATGTTTTGATCAATTCAGCTTGTAAAGAGTCAAGACGTTTGTAGTCTTTGTTCAATACGCCAGAGCTAACCATTAATGTAATGTCACGAGCACCTGCTAAATATAATAGACGAGCGATATTAGCACCCGCTGCACCAGCACCGTTTACAACGATTTTCACTTTGGACAAGTCTTTTTTCACAAAACGAAGGGCTGCTTTTACACCCGCTAAGCAAGCGATGGCTGTACCGTGTTGGTCATCATGGAATACAGGGATTTCCAATTCTTCTTTTAATCGATTTTCGATTTCGTAGCA
>CALGLI010000064.1 GCA_937930265.1 uncultured Veillonella sp.
CAAATGATTCGCTTAGATTATGAAGTGAATCAGCCCTTATCCAGTGCTAGTGAAACATCGATCCTTACTTGGTTAGATGAGTTGTTGCACAAAGGATTACAAGGTCTTGTCATTTCCGATTATGGAAAAGGGATTTGCCAACTATCTTTACTAAGCCAAGTATTCAGTAAAACTCGTGCTGCTGGTATTATGACTATTGTGGATCCGAAAGGTTCTGACTGGTCAAAATATAACGGTGCTACTTGCATTACGCCTAATGTGAAAGAACTCAGTGAAGCTGTAGGCTATGAAGTGCCCAACACAGATGAAGCGGTTGTTACAGCAGCGAAGCATATTTTGGATACGATGGAACTAGATTTCATCATAGTTACGCGTTCAGCTAAAGGGATTACCTTAGTTCGTAAAGATGGTAATGTATGGCACAATGCAGAAACGAAACAGCAAGATGTATTCGATGTGAGTGGTGCCGGTGATACGGTAGTGGCGATGATGCTTACTACATTAATTGCAGGTTTATCTATCCGAGCCGCTTTAGTGGCAGCCAATGCCGCAGCTGGTGTGGTGGTGTCTAAGGTGGGGACCTATCCAATTCATCGTCAAGAATTATTAGATTTATTGTCTTCTATGAAAGCTAAAAAAGAAGATAAAGAAAGTGTTTATTCCGTAGATGCACTAGCCCAAAAGATACGTTTGTGGCAAGATCGTGGAGAAGTGGTTGTCTTTACGAATGGTTGCTTTGATATATTACATCGTGGACATTTAACGTATTTAAAAGAGGCAGCTGCACTGGGTGATCATTTGGTGGTAGCCCTCAATTCAGATAGTTCTGTACGTCGTTTAAAAGGGGATAGTCGTCCTATTAACCATGAATTAGATCGAGCCTTGCTGATGAGCTCTTTAGGCTTTGTGGATGGTGTGGTTCTCTTTGAAGAAGATACACCAGCAGAGGTACTTTCACAGTTGCGACCAAATATATTGGTTAAAGGTGGAGATTACAAGCCAGAAGAGGTGATTGGTAAAGAATTTGTAGAAGAAGTGCAAATCTTGCCATTCCAAGATGGATATTCCACAACAGGAATCATTGAACGCATTCAAGGATTGTTAAAGGAAGGGAAACTATGATTATTGTTACAGGTGGAGCTGGTTTTATCGGTTCCAATATTGTAAAACAGTTGAATAATAAAGGTCGTAATGACATTTTGATTGTTGATGATTTGACGGATGGTCGGAAAATCCGCAATATTGAAATGTTGGATTTTGCA
>CALGLI010000065.1 GCA_937930265.1 uncultured Veillonella sp.
CGCCTTTGGCGGAACATCGGCGGGTAGTTTTGTAACTTTTGCCGAAAAAAGTCATGTATGATGTTCCAGATCTTAGAACAGTATCACAAAGCTCTCGTATGGTCAGTCTCTACGGAGCTCATTGGCAGGAAAGTCCTAAAGACGCCATCAGGCGCATAGAAAAGGAGAATTGACACTAAGTAAAATCAAAGAAGCTTGTAAATAATGAGAGAACAAATTTTGAAGTTGAAAGCAATTGGTAGAATGCCAACAGAATCAGATGCAGATGACAATGATGAAAAAATAGATGAATTGATAGAACAATATGATGAGCTTATATCAAGTATAGAAAAACCTATTACACTTGAAGAAGCAGAGGTATTAGTATCACTTTTTCCAGATGTTTTTTTCTATGATATGCATTGGGGATTATTGCATCTTTTTGAAACTTGTATTTTAAGTGCATCAGAGGAAGAATATCAAAAACTTATAGATAAATGTCCAAGCGAAGAATGGAGGGAAAACTTACAAATTCGCTATGAAAATTGGAAAAAGAAAAATCAATAATATTGGGGCGGCAACGGTCTTTTACACGAATGGGAATATGAAAAAGAAAACGCCCCACGCCGAGTTGTTAATAAGTTAGACGGAGTATCTTTTGACAAGTAGAGCTAGTACAAAACCTCGTAACGTGGGTGTACGATGGCAATAGCTACACCCTAGTGGCAAAGCTTGCCGAGGAGGACAGCTACACCATCGTGCAGAACAGGCTGATGGAAAGAGATATGGCGACTACGAGATGGACTTAATCGTAGATCAATTTGGTCATGCTATCCTCACCATCGTGGAACGTTCTACGAATATGCTGTTTATGACAAAGTTACCACATGGTAAGAAATCGGAGCCGCTTGCAATGCAGGTGCGAAGACTACTCCTTCCCTATAAGGAACATATAAAAACCATTACCACCGACAATGGAACTGAATTTGCAGCACATAAACTCATCACAAAGCACTTAGGCGCAGTGGTCTATTTTGCAGATCCCTATTCTTCATGGCAAAAAGGAGCTATTGAGAATACCAA
>CALGLI010000066.1 GCA_937930265.1 uncultured Veillonella sp.
TGTATATGATGCGGCGTTAAAGGTAGAAGAAACTGTGGTTAAACCAAGTGATACTGTTTCTGATGAAATCTATGCTACAGCAGTAGAGCATCGGGATACACTAGTAGGTAATTTAGCGGCATGGGATAAAGAAACAAAGCATATTGAAACTACGCTCAATTCATTAGAAGAACTTGAAACTGCTATGGGTGAGGCTCGTGAAAAGGTGAAGTTCTTAAGCCGATTAAATGATCTCGCTAATGGTGGGGAGCAAGGCTTTAAAAATGTTACCTTTGAACGCTATGTACTGGGGGCTATTTTAGATGAGGTTGTATATGCTGCTAATTTACGACTTCAGAAGATGAGTCGCAACAGATATTCCTTGGAGAGATCCGACTATACAGGTGGTGGTCGTGGCAAGCAAGGCCTCGATTTGGCGGTTATGGATGCTTTTACAGGCCAATCTAGACCAGCAAATACCTTATCTGGTGGTGAAACATTCTTGGCCTCTATGGCGCTTGCCTTGGGATTAGCGGATGTTATCCAAAGCTATGCTGGTGGCATCCATATGGATACGATGTTTATTGATGAAGGTTTTGGTACACTCGATCCAGATACATTGGAACTCGCCATGGAAACATTGTTACAGTTGCAATCGTCAGGACGTCTCATCGGCATCATTTCTCATGTACCTGAGTTAAAGTCTCGTATACCTGCTCATTTAGAAGTGACTCGAGGTGACGACGGTAGTACGGCAAAATTTGTTATTAACTAGATATCATAAACTAGATATAGATTTGCCAAATGTGTTACTATAAAAAGAGGAGAATTCCTACAAAAACATCCTGTATTTACGAAGGGGGTTCTATGAAGTTTTCGTTTGCTCATAATAATATAAATGTTAAAGACCTTGATAAAAGTCTAGCATTCTATAAAGAGGCGTTATTGCTCGAGGAGTCTCGTCGTTTGGAAGACCCAAGCGGTGCTTTCACTCTCGTGTATTTAAAAAGTCCTTATACAGCACATGAATTAGAACTTACATGGTTGCGCGATTGGGATCGTCCTTATAACTTAGGCGACAAT
>CALGLI010000067.1 GCA_937930265.1 uncultured Veillonella sp.
CAACGTTGGTTATAATGTAACTTGGGATACGACTAAGGCTTCGTTTTGGGGAAATCACAAAAGAGAAATCTCAAGAATTGTTAAGATTGGCGGCAAGGTTATTACATTTGGCTGGAATAGTGGTGGAATAGGATACAAATATGGTTTTGAGATAGAAAGAATTCTTTTGGTACCTCATGGTGGCTGGCATAACAATACTATATGTACAGTTGAAGTAAAAACACATGAAGGAGTGTCCTGATTGTCACACGATTCATGATCGTGATCAAAACGCAGCAATCAACCTAAAAAGATGCACCAACTATACTGTATTAACAACAGTCTAAATATCGTCACTACCGTGGGCTACACGGAAAGTTAAGTCTGTGGATCGTCACATCAAATGAGAGTAGTTATCAATAACAAAATCAGACGGGATGAAGCAGAAAGAATTTCTAAATTATATAAAAAGAAAGGAGTCATAAAATATACATTTAAGTATGTTTTATGTAGCAGGGAAAATATGAAAAATTTAATTAAAAACAAAGAACTTAGAAATAGAATTTTATATACATTGATGATGGTGGTATTTATCCGAATCATCACTCAGATTTCGGTCCCTGGAGCTAATGCAGAGATCCTCAAAAATATGTTTGCAGATAATTCCCCATTATCACTGTTTAATACTTTAACAGGCGGTGGACTATCTACAATGTCGGTATTTGCATTAAGTATTGCTCCATATATCTCAGCATCTATCGTAATCCAGCTTTTAACGATTGCGATTCCTCGCTTAGAACAGTTAGCAAAAGATGGAGAAACTGGACGAAAGAAATTAGAGAAGTATACTCAATTTGTTGCAGTATTCTTAGCTATTATTGAAGCTATCATCATGTCAATTGGCTTTAGCCGTCAAGGAATCATTCCTGCTACATGGGTGAACATTGCAGTGGCATCTGTATCTCTTGCAACTGGATCAAACATCCTAATTTATTTAGGCAACAAGATTACGCAAAAAGGAATCGGAAACGGTATTTCTGTCGTATTATTATTAAACATTGTATCCCGATTACCAAGAGATATGGTCGTACTATACAAGCGTTTTGTTACAGATAAGCCTATTGTGTTAGCGATCATTGCTGTTATTGCAATTATTCTCGTCGTATCGCTATTTATTACCTATACGATCGTATTAAACGATGCAGAACGTCCGATTCCTGTCCAATATTCCCAAAAGATGCAAGGAAGACGATTTGTAGGAGGAGAATCATCCAACATCCCTTTAAGGGTCAATACAGGTGGTGTCATGCCAGTAATCTTCGTAACGACAATTTTCTCTGGATTCTCATTTGTATCTGCCTTACTAGGAGAAAAGGCACCAACAACATTATCTCGTATCGTTCATGTATTAACGCCAAGTAAGTGGTTTGACATCCAGAACATGAAGTATACATTAGGCGTGATTCCTTTTATTATCTTAATGATTACTTTTGCCTACTTCTATACAGAGATTACCTTTAATGCAGCAGAGGTTTCAAACAACTTAAAGAAATCTGGTGCTACGATTCCAGGCATTCGTGCAGGAAGTCCTACAGAAAAGTATCTTAGAAATGTATTGAAATACGTTGTATTCATTGGAGCCGTAGGACTCATTCTATTAAGCATCGCTTCCTACGCACTAGAAGGTGTATTTAACGTGAATGTATCCTTCCTTGGTACTTCTCTCATTATTATCGTTTCCGTTGCTATGGAGCTTGTAAATCAAGCGAAATCCTACATTGATGCCGCAGATACTGTAACATTCTTCAAGTAGAAAACGAGGTGGAGATAATGGATAGAAAGATAGAAAGAAGATTATTGGAACGTATCGTTCTATATGGTTCCGTACAGGAAATGTTCGAGTTCACAATGGCGAACGATATGATCAGTGAAGAGATCACAAAGATTCAAGGGCACAATCCAAAGGCATTGTTTGTGGGCATTGGCGTCATGAATGAACTGGCTTATAAATTT
>CALGLI010000068.1 GCA_937930265.1 uncultured Veillonella sp.
GCTAAGGTAGCAGCGAAGGTTGCCATCGGCATGACCTTAGATGAAATTACAAATGCCGTTACAGGAGAAACAAAAGCGTGCTTTGAACCATCCTTGGACTATGTGGTAACGAAATTCCCTCGTTGGCCATTTGAAAAATTTAATTTGGCGGACCGTACATTGGGAACGCAAATGAAAGCCACTGGCGAAGTTATGGCTATCGACAGAACTTTAGAAGGTTCTCTATTAAAAGCCATTCGATCTTTAGAAATCGGTTTAGACCATATTGAGTTGAAAAAGATAGCTCATGAAACACCAGAACAATTGATTGAACGATTACAATTAGTCGATGATGAACGCTTGTATGTCATTGCACAAGCACTTCGTGTGGGTATTAGTGTAGAAAAAATTTGCTATATAACAAAAATTAACTCCTTCTTCATTAACAAAATTAAAAATATTGTGATGGTAGAAAAAGACTTGTCTGCGAATGGTATGACGGAAAGCAATTTAAAATTAGCGAAAAAATATTCCTTCCCAGATAAAGTGATTGCTCGCTACGCTAACTGCTCTCCAGAAGATGTGTTGGCAAAACGCAATGAGCTTGGCATTCATCCAACATATAAATACGTAGATACATGTGCGGCAGAATTTGAATATAAAACGCCGTACTATTATAGTGCCTATGCGCAAGAAGATGAAGTTAAACCACTAGGTGAAAAATCTGTAGTAGTACTTGGTTCTGGGCCAATTCGCATTGGTCAAGGCGTAGAGTTTGACTATTGCTCCGTACACTCTTCTTGGGCGTTGCGTAAAGCAGGCATGAAATCTATCATCATTAACAATAATCCAGAGACGGTAAGTACAGACTTCGATACATCTGATAGCTTGTATTTTGAGCCCTTGACAGTAGATGATGTGATGGAAATTATCCGCAAGGAGAACCCAGTAGGAGTTATCGCTCAGTTTGGGGGACAAACGGCGATTAATCTAGCAGGGCCATTAGCGGCACGAGGTGTCAAAATTCTAGGTACATCCGTAGACAGCATTGACATGGCGGAAGACCGTGAACGGTTTGATGAATTGTTGGCAAAATTAGAAATTCCTCGTCCAGTAGGTGCTTTGGTAACTAGCGATGAAGAAGCCTTAGAAGCGGCAAAACGCTTGCAATATCCGTTGATTGTACGTCCATCTTATGTATTAGGTGGTCGAGCTATGGAAATCGTGTATAATGACCAAGAATTAGATCGTTATATGAAAGAAGCCGTAGTAGCATCGAAAGATCACCCTGTGTTAATCGACCGTTACATGGTAGGTATGGAAGTAGAGGTAGATGCGATTTCAGATGGTATCGATGTATGCATTCCGGGTATTATGGAACAAGTGGAACGAGCAGGGGTACACTCTGGTGACTCTATTGCCGTATATCCAGCACAACATTTATCAGAAGAATTAACAAATCAAATTGTAGATTATACTCGTCGAATTGCTCAAGGTTTGCAGGTAAAAGGGGTACTCAATATCCAATATATCGTAGTCAATAATGAGTTACATGTTATCGAAGTAAACCCTCGTTCTAGCCGTACAGTGCCTTTCATTAGTAAAGTAACAGGTATCAACATGGTAGAATATGCGACACGGATTGCCTTAGGAGAAACCTTGGAAAGCTTGGGATTGCCAACGGGATTAGTGCCAGCTCGTCCACATGTGGCGGTGAAAGCACCAGTATTCTCCTTCTCTAAAATGGGCTTAGTAGAAATTGCCCTAGGACCAGAAATGAAATCCACTGGGGAAGTAATGGGTATTGGTCGCACCTATGCAGATGCTTTATTCAAAGCCATCCATGGTGCAAACATGCGCATTCCAGATAAAGGTAATATCTTGATGACTGTAGCTGACCGTGATAAAGAAGAAGCAGCCCGTCTGGCAAAAGGATTTATCGAATTGGGTTACCATATTATGGCTACCGGCGGTACAGGTCGTTATTTCACAGAACATGGTGTAAATTGTACAGTGGTAAATAAAATATCTGAAGGCAATCCAAACTGCGCTGACTTCATCCGAGAAGGTAAAGTGGACTTGATGTTAAATACCTTGACATATGGTAAAAAGCCAGAGCGTGAAGGATTCCAATTGCGCCGTTTAGCCGTAGAAATGGGTGTACCATGCTTGACATCCTTAGATACAGCTCGTGAAGTGTTACATGTCGTAGCCAGTCGAGCTACCGCAGGCGATGCTATTACAGTGGACGCAGTACAAGATTATGAAATGGAGTAATCATACATGAGTGGATATGTAGAAATGGGTCGAGTGATTCATAATACCCAAATAGGTAGTGATGTATGGAGAATGTCCATATATGCACCCAAACAAGCAAAAGAGGCACAACTAGGACAGTTTTGCAATGTCCGCGTTACAGGGGGCACAGCTCCCTTGTTGCGCCGACCTATCAGCTATGCAGGATTTGATGCTGAAGCAGGTACCATCGACTTATTGTATCGTGTGGTAGGTAAAGGTACAGAAATAATGACCCAATTACGAGAAGGGGATACCTTAGATTGCTTGGGACCATTAGGTCAACCTTTTACCACTGCAGACCGCATGTTACTAGTGGCTGGTGGCGTTGGAATTGCGCCCATGCTATGTATCGCTGACCGATTGCAACCAGGTCAAGAGGCGCATGTGATATTAGGATTCCGTAATGCAAGCGAATCTTTCTGGGCAGACTTGTTCAAAGATAGCCCTGTGACTGTACATATCACCACAGATGATGGATCGTTAGGCACAAAAGGGTATCCTACGACTGTGATGGAAACACTGATGAAAGAAGAACAGTTTGATGCAGTTTTGACATGTGGTCCTACACCAATGATGAAAGGGGTAGCCGCTGTAGCTCAACAAATGGGAGTGCCTTGCCAAGTGTCTTTAGAGGAACGCATGGGTTGTGGTACTGGCGGTTGCGTAGGCTGTGCTTGCCAAGGTAAAAGTAGTACACGGTATAAAGTATGTAAAGATGGTCCTGTATTCCCTGCTGAGGAGGTGTTTTACTAATGGCTACTGTAGATCCTAAATTAGCAGTGAACTTCTGTGGTATCTCCATGAAAAATCCTATCGTAGCAGCATCGGGCACCTTTGGATTCGGATTGGAATACGATGGTTACTTAGACCTTAATACAGAGGTAGGGGCGATTTCGGTAAAAGGCTTAACACCTACCGCTCGACCAGGTAATTCTGGTGTACGTATCGCTGAAACACCATCTGGTGTATTGAACTGTATCGGCTTAGAGAATCCAGGAGCAGAAGCATTCGTATCGGATATATTGCCAAATTTAAAACAATTTGATGTGCCAATTTTTGCAAATATCTCGGGGAATACCTTGGAAGAGTACGAATATATGGCAAAAACATTGACCGTCGACGGTGTAGCAGCCTTAGAGGTCAACATTAGTTGTCCTAATGTAAAATGCGGAGGAATGGCATTTGGTGTACAGGCGGAGAGTGCCGCAGCTGTATGTAAAGCAGTAAAAGCACATACAGATTTGCCAGTGATTATGAAATTATCACCAAATGTAACAGATATAGTAGAGATTGCTCGCGCTGTAGAAGCGGCAGGCGCAGATGGCATCAGCATGATTAATACCTTGTTAGGTATGTCTGTAGACCTACGGACTCGTAGACCATTATTGGGGAATATCTATGGTGGTTTATCTGGTCCAGCCGTAAAACCAGTGGCATTGCGTTTAACACATCAAGTAGCACAAGTTATTGATATCCCTATCATGGGTGGTGGCGGCATCATGACTGGTGAAGATGCTTTAGAATTTATGTTAGTAGGAGCTGATATCGTGTCTGTGGGGACGGCAACGATGGTAGATCCACGAGCTATTGGTATCATTGCTAGTGAAATGAGTGCTTACTGTGAAAACCAACAGATTGATCATGTATCGAACTTAGTTGGTGGAATTATTATGCTTTAATTTAGAGAAAAATACATATTGCCTGTAACAGGTTTAGGGTATCAGCGATACACCTGAATCAGAGTGGTTATTCGGAAATGTACCGACATAAGGAAAGATATAAAGAAGAGAACATTGAATATAATACAGAAAAGGACTGTTCCAGTGAAAGAGACACTGGCAACAGTCCTTTTGGTGTTTAGATTTTATTGAGTAATTCTTCTTTTTTCTGTTGAAATTCTTCCTCAGTGATGGCACCAAGGTCAAGGAGTTCTTTTAATTGTTTGATACGAAGAATGGGATCATCTTGGGCTGGTACTACATCAGATGTGGAAGCATCCTCTGATGTATCTTCTACTTCAATAGTAGCAGTTTCCACGGGAGGACCTGCATCGATGGCAGCTTTTACAGCTGCTGTATTCACCCATAAGCCCCGTTGTTGTTGGTCGTAATCGTAGGCTACGGCACCACGAGATTCGATCCAAGCTTGTAAATTTTCATTGACTAAGTTGGTGAGAACATCGAGGGTGGCAAGACAAGTATCCTGACCTTGAATGAGTAAGACTCGATGGGTGCGACTCACCTCTTTATTGTCGATGTGATCAATATCTTTGTCGTAAAACTTGGCACGTATGCCATAGCGACCGCGATAGGTGAAGAGTCCTGTTTTCGTATTGTAAGTAATTTTAACTTGCAATGTATGACCACCAGGTGCGTAGCTGATGATATGAGCTGGGGTCTGAGTGAACCAATCGAAGAATCCCATAGTGACTATCCTTTCTTACTTTTACTTGGCCAATGTGTAGGAGAACCGTAGCGGTTATTCCTACTAGAACCAGGGAAACAGGCCAAGAATCCGTGGAGGATATAAATGATAATAAGATGCAAGATGTATATATTTTTTAATGGGATGTATAGATTTGTACATAGAATATACATGCCCAACAAGATACCGATAAAGCGACCAGGCAATCCGATGTCATTGAGACGGCGAATGTATAAGGTATAGTAGAAGGGTAATAATATAATATAACCGGCATAGGCCAAAGCTTTAATAGCAAAATAGGCGGGCAATATTACAACAATGGTTAATAGCTGTTGGATGAACATATTAAAGATATGCATGGTAGCTGATACAAATAATATGCTTATGATAAATTGAAAACGATTGATACGTCCAGATGTTGCTAGCACACTATGGCTATATGGTTCAATCTTGAGTATAAGTAATAGGGAAATCAAACCTAGAAAGAATGAAATCCCTATATTCATTAGTATGTCCATAAGGAACCTCCTTACATGCTACGAATAAGTATAGCATAGATTGTGATATCTGGCGAACTGTGGAGAAATTGAATGGTATTGAAAGAGAATCTTTAACAAAACTTAGAAAATAAGGCGTAATTATAGAAACTTAGTAGAAAAAAATAGGCAAAATAGCGGTTCATTGGTATAATAGTAAAGATAGTAAAAAATTGGTTCACTTTTTTCCTTCTAACTACGATTATATAGTTATGAAAGGAGGAACGTATGGAACCTGTAACAACACCTATGGAAAAACGCATTCGCATGGTTCGTGCTTGGTTAGATGCAGCGGCTAAATCGTATGCTACAAAAGAAAGTGTGAAAGGAAACTTTCATCTTTTCTTGGCGCAAGCAGAGATGAAGCAAATGAATGAAGGCAAACCTTCTATTGTGTCCTATGGACAACGAGCTGTATTACTACTCGCACTAGTGGGAATCATAGGGGCAACACATTGGTGGCTATCACAACATGAAACAGGGAATACCGCACATACTCC
Organism: uncultured Veillonella sp.; assembly: GCA_937930265.1. Taxonomy (GTDB): domain Bacteria; phylum Bacillota; class Negativicutes; order Veillonellales; family Veillonellaceae; genus F0422. The sequence continues at coordinate 5,738 of CALGLI010000068.1, forward strand.
TGTCATTGATACACAGGTGGAAGTACAACCAAGCAAGGTCAGTACTCCAGTGGTTGAAAAAGAATCGCCACCTGTAGAACAAGTAGAAACGAAGGTAGTGGAAACCGTGGTAGAACAGAATCGTGTAGTGACTACGAAACCAACTGTGGAGGCAACACCAGAGCCCTCTATTAGTTCAAAAGACCTGTTACATGCAGTGCAAGCTGGTGGACGTATTTTGCGAGATTAGCACCTTTTATATTCTAAGGAGGAACATATATGAAGGGAAACCTATCTTATAAGAAATTTTTAACCTTTGCTGTCCTAGCAGCAATCAGTGCAACTCCAGTGTTTGCTGACAATGCTACGACAACTGAAAGTGGCAAAACAATTGCTAAATTGTCCATGGAGGACTTAGGAAAGCAAAATACTACACGCCAAGAAACAGTGGCTACTGGTGATGCAACAACAGAAGCAGCCATCGCAGCAGCTCGTGAAGGTTTATCAGAAGCGGCACAACGTGATGCCATAGAAGAGCAACGTAAACGCGTAGATAATTCTTCCTTGGCTACGAATGATAAAGAAGTAAAAATCATCACAAAAGCTGGTGGTGATAAATTAGAAGAAGCACAAGCAGCAGGTGTGGAAACAGCAATTCCTCAAGTACAAGCTCGTTATTTCACATCTTTAACAGAAGAAGAATTACAAAAATATGTAGGCAAAACAATTACACATATCACTATTGAAGGTCTTGATGCAGGAAATCAGGCAGCATTCCTATCTTTGTTGCAAGGTAAAATTGGCGATGTTGTTACAGTAGAAGGTATTTCTAAAGAGATTGCTAACTTGGGCGGTTCTGGCGTTCTTTCAGAGATTACCCCAGTATTTACAGAAGTACCAGAAGGTGTAAAAATAGCATACCATGTAACATTAAATCCAGTGATCAAAGGGGTGTCAGTGGAAGGTAACACAGTGTATCAAACTGATGTATTGCTCCAGTATCTTGGGGTTGAAACGAATGCAGTATTAAATACAATCTCCGTAGGAGAAAAAGTACAAGGTATTAATGCGGCTTACCAACGTGATGGTTATATCTTAGCCCATGTGAAAGATATAGCTGTAGATGACAATGGTGTATTACATGTATCCATAGTGGAAGGTATAGTAGAGCGTATTACACCACATGGCAATAAGAAAACTAAAAATCGAGTGATTACTCGTGAGTTTAACCAAAAAGTGGGGCAACCATTTAATAAATTCTTGGTGCGCCGTTCTGTAGAAAAAGTGTATAACTTAGGTTTCTTTGATGACGTAAACGTTCGTATGTTGCCAGGTGAACAAGATCCAAATAATGTAATTATTGAAATCGACGTATTGGAACATAAGACAGGTACCATTACATTAGGTGCTGGGTACTCTAAATCTGATGGATTGATGGGGATCGTTGAATTTGGTGAAGATAACTTCCGTGGTACTGGCGATAAATTTAAAGTT
>CALGLI010000069.1 GCA_937930265.1 uncultured Veillonella sp.
TTAACTGTTTACCTACCACATTCGGTACGTCCACCGTAGAATTACTCCAGAAGTTACCAAAGCTCAAGAAAGCCCATAAGAAGGCAAGTAAGAATGCAAATACGGCACCACCAATGACATATTTTTGTGGCAAGCTACCTAATTTTGCCAATATGCCTTCTTGCTGTTCTTCCTCTTCTTCCAGTACCTCTGTCTCCAATGGAGGCAGCACTTGTGTGGCAAAATCATGTTGCATTGGACGTGCTGATGTACCACCACGATAGCCTAATGACATACGTAATGCCTGGATCATTTCAGAAATAGATCCAAACCGTTTGCCTGGCTCTTTTTCTAAAGCTATCAATACCACCTGCTCTAATTGTGGCGGAATCATAGCATTCTTAATACGTGGTGCTACTACAGGGTCTTTCACATGTTGCAAAGCTACACTAACAGGCGTTTCCCCTCTAAATGGAACTTCCCCTGTTAGTAATTCATAGAGAACAACACCTAATGAATAAATATCGGTACTCACATTGATGCTCTTACCGCTAGCTTGTTCTGGAGAAATATAATGGGCTGACCCCATCACAGAATTGGTATACATCATCGTCGTAGCTGAGTTAATAGCTCTGGCAATACCAAAATCTGTTACCTTCACGCGTCCAGAATCAGTAATCAATATATTATGTGGCTTTACGTCACAGTGGACGATGCCCATCATGTGGGCATGTTCAAGTCCCTCTGCAATGGCTACTGTAATTTTTACAGCTTCTTGCACTGTCACCTTATCCCCATGATGCTGAATGTATTCTTTCAACGTACATCCAGATACATATTCCATGATTATATAATGAAAGCCTTGATCAAATCCAACATCGTACATGCTCACTACATTGGGATGATTTAGCTTCCCTGCCGCTTGTGCTTCCCGTTTAAAACGGGCCACAAAATCTTGATCGCTACCAAAATTTTGATGCAGAATTTTAATGGCTACAGGTCGTCCTAATAGTGTATCTTTCCCACGATATACATCGGCCATACCACCAATGCCTATTTTCTGTTGTACCTCATAGCGATGGTCAAAGACCAATCCCACTAATGTATGTCTATCCATAAGTCACCTCTTTATATACGTCCAAGTACAATCGTTACATTATCTCGTGCTCCCGCATCATATACAAGGTGCACTAAATCTTCCAAAGATCTACTTTCATTGTTTTCTTCTGAAAGTACTTGTTCAATCTTAGATTCTTCAATATAACCAGACAAACCGTCACTACATAATAGGATACGGTCATTCTGATGCACTTCAACTACGCCTGTATCTACTTCTACAGTTTCATACACTCCGATGGCTCGAGTCAACATATTTCGTTTCGGATGATGAATGACTTCTTCTTCAGTAATCGTCCCTGCTTCTACTAATTGTTGTACCATAGAATGGTCTTTTGTCATACGACGTAATCCTTCTTGTCCATATATGTACAAGCGACTATCACCTACATGAGCCCAATACAGGGTGTCTTCTTGTACATAGGCTACAACCGCTGTTGTACCCATACCTTCCAGCTCTTTGTAGGATTGGCTCTTTTCATAGACCATGCGATTTGCTTTTAGAATGGCATTCTTTAATACTTCTGTAGACATTTCAGTAGCCTCATTAACTACTTCTACAATAGTATCAACTACCATGGTACTAGCATATTCTCCACCGGTGTAGCCCCCCATG
>CALGLI010000070.1 GCA_937930265.1 uncultured Veillonella sp.
GTAATTTTAATTTCATTATTATACACATAGGACATGGTTTTTGATACCTTAACATATGTTACATAAAAATAGTGGAGTGGATTCTATAGAAATTGTGATTTACGTATTTTATATTACTTTCACATGTGGTATAATCTGTATATCTTTCCCATAGAAAGACTGTAGGAGGTGGCGCGAGGCTACCATGTAGTATAGTAGAAAGGAGATTTTTATGTGGAAAAAAGGACTGGCCCTGTTGGTGGTCTGTCTGGTGGGATTCTTACTATGGCATGAATCGTCACTAGAGGCACCAGGAGGAGGCAAGATGTACCGAGTAGGTATCTTGCAATTAGCGGAGCATCCCGCACTCGATGCAGCGAACAGAGGTTTCGTAGATGGATTGCGTGAAGAGGGATTTGTAGATAATGTGATTCTTGACCATCAGAATGCTCAAGGAGACCAATCGAACCTCAACACCATTGCCCAACGATTTGTGGCACGTAATTCCGATTTAGTTGTGGCCATTGCGACCCCAGCGGTACAGGCTATGGCAAATGCAACAAAGGACATTCCTGTATTAGGCACTGCGGTGACGAGCTTTACCACAGCACGGCTTGTGGATAGTGATGAGCATCCAGGTGGTAATGTGTCGGGCACTACAGATATGGTGCCTATGGAAAAACGAGTGGAATTAGTGCATCAATTGTTGCCGAATGCGAAAAAAATTGGCACCATCTATTCATCTAGTGAAGTCAATTCACAATTACAAGCAGAGCGCTTTCGAGAAGAAGCAAAAAAATACGGTATGGAATTGGTAGAAATTACCGTCTCCAATGTGAATGATGTACCACAAGCGGCGAACCAATTGGCGATTATGGGTATTGATGCGGTGTACTTCCCAACAGACAATATCATTGCTTCGTCCTATGCGAACATCGTCACCATATTTAGTAATGCCAACTTACCCGTGTTCCCATCGGATGACACATGGCTAAAAACAGGTGGTCTTGCAGCCTATTCCGTAGATTTCTATAAATTAGGCGTTCAAACGGGTCATATGGCGGCTCGTGTACTTCGTGGTGAAAGTACACCAGACAGCATGCCAATCGAAATGCAAGAGCCCATCAAATTTGTATTCAACCAAGAGGAAGCAGAGCGCTTGCATATCCAGATTCCAGAGTCATTGCGACAACAGTAGTATAGTAGTGGGGGTAACCCCGAGTAGGAGGATCTATGATAAACTTAATTATTAGCACCATTGCACAAGGTCTATTATGGGCGTTGTTGGCATTGGGTGTATTTATTACTTTCAGAATATTAGACGTAGCAGATTTAACAGTGGAAGGTAGTTTCCCTATGGGCGCTGCTATTTCTGCGGTGCTCATTACCATGGGCGTGAACCCGTGGATTACGGTATTGGTGGCAGGTGTTGGTGGCATGATCGCCGGCGCCGTAACGGGCTGGATTCATACGAAATTAAAGATTCCTGCGTTGTTAGCCGGTATCTTAACGATGATTGCCTTGTATTCCGTGAACTTGCATATTATGGGAAAAGCAAATATCTCCCTATTGCGTATGGATACGGTGTATTCTGCCATCCATAGCATGGGTATTTCCAATGCGGTGGCATTGACTATTATCGGTGTGGTGGTAACCATCGTGGTGGGCTTGTTCCTATTTTGGTTCTTCGGGACAGAGCTTGGCACATCCATTCGTGCCACAGGTGTGAATCCACAAATGATTCGTGCCCAAGGGGTGAACACAGATTCCATGATCGTTCTTGGACTATTACTATCTAATGGCTTTGTAGCCGTGTCCGGCGCTTTGATTGCCCAATCCCAAGGCTTTGCCGATATTGGCATGGGCGTAGGTACCATCGTTATCGGCTTGGCATCAGTGATCATCGGGGAAGTGCTATTTGCCTCTTCTTCCGCAGTGCGCAAACTATTCGGCAATTCTTCCTTCGTGTTGAGCTTAGTAGCTGTTGTATTTGGCTCCATTGTGTATCGTATCGTGATTGCAACCGTCCTATACCTAGGCATGCCTCCAAATGATTTGAAATTATTTACAGCTATTTTAGTAGCTCTTGCCCTATCCTTACCAACGTGGCAAGGTAAATTTCGTCGTGGTTAAGAGGAGGGTATACACATGTTAGAATTAAAAGGAATTGTGAAAGCCTTCCATAAAGGCACTGTGAACGAAAAAATTGCTCTTCGTGGCATTGATTTACGATTAGAAGATGGAGATTTCGTGACCGTTATCGGCGGTAATGGAGCTGGTAAAAGTACCTTGTTGAACTCCATTGCTGGTGTATTCTCCGTCGATGAAGGCACATTGCACATCAATGATGTAGACGTAACGCATATGGCGGAATACAAACGGGCCAAATATATTGGTCGTGTTTTCCAAGACCCTATGTTGGGTACTGCTGGTAATATGCAAATTGAGGAGAATATGCTCCTTGCCTTGCGCCGTGGCAAACAAATGGGATTGTCTTGGGCTTTCAAAGAAAATGAAAGAGACTTGTTTAAACAACAATTAGCCCGCCTTGGATTGGGCCTAGAACATCGTTTATCCTCAAGTATGGGATTGCTCAGTGGTGGACAACGTCAATCCATTACATTACTCATGGCCACCATGTTGAAACCAGAAGTGTTGTTATTGGACGAACATACGGCAGCCTTGGATCCGAAAACGGCGGAAAAAGTTTTACAACTCACTGATGAACTAGTCAAAGAACATCATTTGACTACCTTGATGATTACCCATAACATGCGTGATGCTTTGCGATTCGGTAATCGCTTGATTATGATGGATAATGGCAAAGTGATCTATGATGTACGAGGAGAAGAAAAAGCTAGTTTAACTGTACAAGATTTGTTAGAGCGCTTTGAAGTAGCCAGCGAAAATACCCTCAGTGACCGCATGATGTTGGGGTAAGTACTTTACTTTTAACACAAAGTATAGTATTATAAATACCGATGTATTAACCTAGGCGAGGTAATTGAGTCTCCGCCTATTACTTTGGCCTATGGAATTGTAATTTTTAGGAGGACATGAAACATGTTAACTACAGAAGCTAAAGCAGCTATTATTAAAAAATTCGCTGTTCACGAAGGTGACACTGGATCCCCAGAAGTACAAATCGCGATTTTGACTAACCGCATTGTATACTTAACAGAGCATTTAAAAGAGCACAAAAAAGATCATCATTCCCGTCGTGGTCTTTTAAAATTAGTAGGTCAACGTCGTAACATGCTTGACTACCTTCGTCGTAAAGACATCGAACGCTACCGTGCGATCTTAGAAAAATTAGGCTTACGTAAATAATTTTACGTATTTACAAAAAGCGGCTTCGGCCGCTTTTTTGTTATATTCTGCATAGTGATGCGCGTAATATTAGCATATAGTATAGAACTAATGTATATGGAAAGAATGACTCATTGTGCTGATACTAGAG
>CALGLI010000071.1 GCA_937930265.1 uncultured Veillonella sp.
AGTTCATCAAGCTCTGAAGAAATACATTTCATATCCGCATTAACAGATATGATTTCCATATTTTCGCAGAACCTTTCACTACGTTCTTTCATTCGCCACGCTTTAGCTCCAACATGAATTTGAGGAACACGATCAAGACCTTGGTCTTTTAAAGAACGGCAATCAACACGTGCAGGAGTATTAGCACGTTCCAAATAAATGTTTTGACCTCGTTCCCAATCTTGCCTTAAGTCTAACAACCATTGTTTTCGTCCTGCACCTTTGGTTATCGTTGTATCTTTAGCATAACCACCACTAACTGTGCCGTCTTTTCGTGTTCTTGATTTCTTGAAAAAATTTTCACGGCTCGGTTCTTCACGATTTTCTACACGCTTACGTTCTGAAAACATAATATGAACATGAGGGTTTTTTCCGTCTTTACTATCATGAATAGCATACGTACATGGATAATCTTTAAAATTGTACCTAACGAATTGTTCAACTAATTGTTCTTGATTTTTTTGTTCTAATTCGATTGGTAAAGCTAGTTCAATTTTGCGAAAACCGTCTCCGACTTTTTCTTCTTCTTTCCAAAAATCTCGTGGAGATTTTGCCCATGACGGAATGCCATTAGATCGTGTTAATCTAATGTCATCTTCCGTACCTATACGTTTATATTTTCCGTCTCCAGATATATAGTCAAAATGAGCTCGACCGCTACCTTTTGAACCTACTTTAACGGATAATCTATATAGTGCCATTAAACCCTCCACGGAGTGGACGCACGACTTAATTTTTTAAATTAAGTCCTAAGTGCGCCCTCCTAAAATTATGCTATAAACTTCATGATTTATTATCATAAGTATATAGCATTAGGAGGGGGCATGCAACGCAGTTGCGTGCAAAACCTTTTATTAGGTATAATGGTTTAAATTAATATGACGAGGAGGAATATTATGGCAACACAATTAGACCGATTAAAAGAGCAACTTATTAACGCAGAAAAACGCGAAAAAGAAACCAAACTTCGATTAGAAGAATTAAAAAAAGTTGCTCGTGAAAAAATAAAAGCAAAACAAAAACTAGCACGAAAAATTAAAGATATCGAAAATAAAAAAGCACGTGCAGCTCGTACAAAACGATTGATCGAAATCGGAGCTTATATTGAACATCTAGCTGGTGGTGAATTTGATTTAGAAGCTTATAAATCAACTGCCAACAAGGAAAAATTAATAGAATACTTTTCCAAGTGGAAAGTGCAATAAAAAAAGCTACAGGATTTAACTCCTGTAGCTTTTAATTTACTACCGCACTGCGTTTGCTAACACGTGATTTCGGTACACCAATCTTGTAAGATTGCTTAGCCAAAATCACATGTCCCACCACTTTAAAACAGTATGCCGTGATATTCCCAACTCACGTTCACAATCAATTTTTTTACCTAATGGATTATTTAGTCGCCACTTTTGAACTAAGTCCTTCTTACTAGGTCTACCCTCGCCTATACTTTCACCAAGTTCTTTTTTTACGCGTTTCATAGCATTCATAACTTTAATATGCTCAGATTGAGTACGATAATTCCGCTTATTTTCTTTTATTTCAATACCACTTAATTTTGCAATCGTATCTCTAGGATAATTTACAGCAGGATCTTTATAGGCTTGTAAACCTGCTTTAATATCTTGCTTTGTAAAACGATTTTCTTCACTAGTTGATAAGCTATCAAATCGTTCAAGCAAATTATAGGCATCATGTTTCAGCTCATCAAACGGAACATCACATTTTTTAGCGTAAATAGCCAATGTCATAATACCAAAATAACGATGACCTTCTTTAATTTTATTAGTAATTTCACGAAGCCACCAATCATATAAATCACGTTTTATATACCAACGGTCTTTTTTCTTACCTTCTATAACTCTTTTTTGATACCAATCGGGCCAAAGCTCTTTAGCTTGCTCGATTGGTGTTACATCAACTACATCAATATTCCCTTTATATTCAAGCATAGACTTAACATCTGGAATGTAGTCATTTAACTGTTGCATAGTCCATTTATCACCTAGGCGGAAAGCCCTAACAGGATATTTTTCTCCCATTTTAGAGGCACTACCAACTATACGAAATCCTTGTGTAATTGGTTGAAATTGAATATTATCCCATAACTTAGTACAGTAATCGTTCCATATCCGTAAAGTTAAGCCTTTCTTAATTTTATCAACTTCTCTACGAATATACGCTTTCATCGGCAATGGCTTTTCCAAAAAGTAATACAAATGTAAACCATGTCCGCTCAACACTACATAAGTTGCTTTAGGTAAAAAGGTTCTTCCTTCCCATAGTGGATCAACAGTTTTCATCTGATGAATAACATTAATAAGTTCTTTCATACCTTGTCCATCAAGATCAAACGCTACTGCATGAAGCAAACTAGCATTTTTAGTTAATCTCCGCTTACCAAAATAACTAATTGGAGACATAATTACATTTTCTTGCCCTAGACTTTCAGTAATCCCTTCTAAATCATCAGTAATAACCTTATGTTCTCCTCGCTCTTTAACTTGTACAAGAATACCATTAGGTTTACCACTAAACACACCTTTCTCTTCAAATGTACCTTGAGGAAATAAATCTCTATAAAATTCTAAAGGCTCTACCTCTTCAAAACCTTGGTCTCTAAACCATTTTAATTTCTGTGTATATAAACGTTTATCAGAAGGTGTTTCTACTGTTTTTTTCATCTTAAAAAATCCCCTTAAAATCCCCTTAAAATCCCCTTAAAATCCCCTTAAAATCCCCTTAGGGGGCTTATATTATCAATGAATTTTTGCACATTTATTTTTAAATAAAAAATCCCCTTAAAATCCCCTTAGGGGGCTTATATTATCAATGAGTTTTTGCACATTTTTAGTATAGCAAAAAAAGACCAATATTATCAATGAAGTTTTTTTTACATTTTAATTGCTCCACAAGATAGAGGATCAACCATAAAAATATGTTTTTTTACATCATAATATGGAAAAATCCATACTTTTATATAAAATTCCATATTTTGCCATAGAAATATGGCACCTGCCGTAATGTACACACGAGATAGAGAAATTGGATTTACTAGCTAGCGTATAGCTACCGCAGGTTGGTATAGCTAGCTAGTAAATAACCTTGCTCAAAAATTTTTTTGAAACTCAACATTAATAATCAAAAGTAGTAGGTAATATACTTACGAACAACCTTAACAAAGAAAGAAGGTGAAACCTTGGATCAAACATTACTCGCTATGATTATTGCAGGTGTAATAGTCTATTACCTTTGCAAAGTAATCGACTATATACTTAAATTGATTTTTGATAATCAATGATTAAACACCAAACTATTTGTACCCTTAACACTATACAAATGCTTGTAAATACTGAATTCTTCAACTCCATAATGTTTCTGATACAGTAAAAATTTAACGGCTCATACCAGTATCTCGGATAATGTCTTTTGTAGCATGATTAATTCGTTCAGTTCTCTTCTCACGAACAATTCTAGGTAGTACTTTAGGTCTATTTCGCAATTCCATTGGTTGTTCAATTTTTTGCTTGTAGCAAAGTTCTTTTACCAAATCTGTTCCATACTCTTGAATAAAAGCTTCATTTTTCGAAATTTCGCCCACAAGACGCTGAAAATCAAATTCATGTCGATTAACACTATTAAGCATTTCAACCCACTGTGGATGAGATATAAGGCGGTCTATTTCCAAATTTATGCCATCACTATTCAAGCGAGCTGATCTAATATCACTATGAATGCCATAACCTGCGTTCAACTTCTGCAAACTATCAAGAACATCTCGCCTGCTCATCTGTTCTTCTTGGTGCCACTTTGAACGCTCGATTGAGTGAATATATTGCTCATTTCTATCCTCGTTCTTAATGTTCCACATCTTACCATTTACACGCAACGGATAGTCCTCACCATGTTTATATTTGGCAATATCACTAGCTTCATATGTCCGTCCATGCCAATCCTTAACAACTCCATTTGAGTAAAATTTCAAAGCACTAACACCAGACACCGCAAGAGTAACCCCTTCGCCTTCTGGCTCTCGATTGGTCGGCTTATGAGTATTAGATAAGTTTTCAAGCCACATATCACGCAATTCAACTTCAACTTGTTCTATCGAACGATGAAGTTCATCAAGCTCTGAAGAAATACATTTCATATCCGCATTAACAGATATGATTT
>CALGLI010000072.1 GCA_937930265.1 uncultured Veillonella sp.
CGGCATGGCTGCAAAAAATTTGCCAGAAACGTTGCGCAAGCGTGCTATTTTCTGGGGGACGGCAGGTGCGATTGTTTTACGTCTTGTTATGGCCATTTTGTTCATTGAAGCCTTAGATAATATTCCAGCATTACGCATTGTTGGTGGTATTATGTTGCTTTGGATTGGTTATTCCTTATTGAAAGATGGGGACAATGAGCATAACATTGAAGCAAAAGATAATATCTGGGGTGCTATTGCTACGATTATCATTGCGGACGGTGTGATGGGCATCGATAATGTGCTAGGCGTTGTGGCAGCAGCAGAAGGCCATTTTGGTCTTGTTGTAGCAGGTATGCTTGTGACAGTGCCAATCATTGTTTGGGGCAGTACCATCTTTGTAAAACTGATTGATAAGTTTCCAGTTATCCTATACGTAGGTGGTGGTATCTTAGGTTGGGTATCTGCTAGTATGATTCAACATGATCCAATGGCAGCGCCATACATTGAACCATATAGTTTGCCATTCCACATCGTTTGTGTTGTGTTGATATTAGGTGCAGCAATGATTCGCAATCGGTTGGTGAAATAAAATGGTATTGGTGAAAGTAACAGCTCAATGCACTAGAATATAAGGCATACTAGTTTTGAAAAAGAAGTGTAATACATAGGCATACAGTCTCCATGATGGAGGCTGTATGCTTTTTCTTTTTTGAGAGGAGTAGGTTATAGAATGAAATGAGTTACTTTCACTAGCAATGATGCAAGGAGTTGTGTAAAGAACACATAAAAATGATATAATAAAAGAAGTACATTGATGGAAAATGATTACATTATTAAAGGATATATAGATGAATGAGAAGAAGAAACAACAGAAAGCACCGGTGTGCGTTGGACATACATATACCATAGAGATTCACGGCACTGGTAGTAGTGGCGAAGGGGTAGGCAGATACGAAGGATTTACTGTCTTTGTACCTTATGCATTGCCTCATGAAACGGTGCAAGTAAAAATTAATGTAGTAAAGAAAAATTATGCCGTAGGTGATATTGTATCAGTTATGACACCCTCAGCAGAGCGAGTGGACCCACAATGCGAAGTGTATGGCAATTGTGGGGGATGCCAATTACAACATGCATCCTATACAGAGCAATTGCGACTAAAAACAGAATCTGTGAAAGCCGTCATGGAACGTATCGCTAAATGTGACCCTAACTTGGTCTTACCCTGCATAGGACCAAAGGAGCCGTGGAGGTATCGTAATAAAATGCAAATGCCTGTAGGTGGTAAACTAGATAATATACGTATGGGCTTTTACCAAAAGGGATCCCATAGCATCATTAATCATGAACAGTGTCCTATACAAGATGTGGGTAATGATGCCATACGCAAAGTTTGCTACGAGGCTATGCATGAATTAGGTATCGAGCCCTATGATGAGCATACAGAAAGAGGTGTTCTTCGTCACGTGGTAGGACGTATTGGGAAAGACGAATGGATGGTTATCCTTGTAAGTCGAACCGCAAGTATTCCTCATGAATCGGAACTAGTAGACCGCATCGTAACTGCGTTACCACAGGTAACATCCATAGTAGTGAATCACAATCCAAAACAAACGAATGTGATCTTAGGCTCTACGAACCGTACCATTTATGGAAAAGACCAAATTACAGATTATATTAAAGATTTGTCCTTTCAGTTATCACCGCACTCCTTCTTTCAAGTGAATCCAGAACAAACCACCGTGTTGTACGACACAGCCTTGGAATTTGCAGAATTAAAAGGTCATGAAACGGTGATTGACGCTTATTGTGGAACGGGAACGATTTCCCTGTTCTTGGCGCACAAAGCAAAGCATGTCATCGGTATTGAAATTGTAGCACCTGCCATCGAAGATGCGAAGAAAAATGCACTCCGAAATGGATACGAAAATACAGAGTTTATCGTAGGCGACGCAGCCGTGGAAATGCCTAAGTTGTATAAACAAGGTATCAAGCCAGATGTCATCGTATTTGACCCTATTCGTGCAGGCTGTAAAGAAGACATATTACACGCTGCCGTGGGCATGGGACCAGAACGGATAGTGTACGTGTCTTGTAACCCGTCATCCATGGCACGAGATATAGAAATACTAACAAAACAGGGCTATGAATTGGTGAAAGTCCAACCAGTGGATATGTTCCCGCAGACATACCATACTGAGGCCGTATCTTTGCTTACCAGGAGCGAAGCGACGCAGTAAGCATTAGAGCGGCTCATGCAAGGGTGGACAAAGAATCATAAAGTGAGGTAAAGGAAATGAAACATCTTTCTGATTGTATAGAAGTTAAGTCCTACGGTGATGTATTTCCCAAAAAGGGGACAAATGAAAGATTGCCATACGAGCACCAAAAAGAGGCTATGCGGTGTCTCGACAAAATTAATCAAGAGCCGTCCTACAGCACGTTGGTAGTACTGCCTACTGGCGGCGGTAAAACCTACACAGTGTCCATGTGGCTTTTGAAGAACGCCATTGATAAGAAAAAGAAGATACTTTGGATTGGACACCGCCAAATGTTGCTAGATCAGGCAGCGGAATCATTTCAAAAGTTTGCTTATACAGAACTGATACCGCATATTTCATCCTTTTGTTTCCGAATTATTTCTGGCGCGTCTAGTCATGACCGTACTAGCGACATTCATCCCGAGGACAATCTTTTGATTGTTAGCAAAGACAGTATTGGAAGAAATATTGAACGTCTGGACATATGGCTGAAAGATGAAAACGAGCTGTATCTTGTCGTAGATGAAGCCCATCATTCAACGGCTAAAACGTATCGAAAAATCATTGAGTATGTAAAAGGGAAAGTACCTAATTTGAAGCTCATTGGGCTGACTGCAACACCATTTCGTACAGCAGAAAACGAACAGGGGTTGTTAGCCCGTATATACGGAGATGGTATTAGAAATGGACAAGCTGTACATGACGATGTGGGTATTACATATCAAATCGGCTTAAAGGAATTGATTAACCGACAGATACTTGCAAAGCCGATTTTTGAAAGCTTTTATACCGATGAAGAGTACGGCGAGCTCCTTGGCGTGGATGCGTGGGAGAGTATCCAGCATTTGGATATTTTGCCGGATGAAATTGCACAGCAGATGGCAGACAGTGCCGTCCGAAATAAGCTGATTGTAGAGACTTATACAGCGAAGCAATCCGAGTATGGGCAAACCATCCTTTTTGCGGTCAATGTAGTTCATGCCATTCAGTTGACTGCCTTGTTCAAGAAAGCAGGCGTTTCAGCTGACTTTATCGTTTCTTCTGTGAAAGATACTATTACTGGCGTAACAATCAGCCGTGAAGATAACGAGAGAAAGCTAAATGAATATCGAGATGGAAAGCTACAAGTTTTAATCAATGTGAACATACTTACAGAAGGTGTTGATTTACCACAAACAAAGACAGTTTTCCTTGCTAGACCTACGGTGTCATCTATCTTGATGACCCAAATGGTTGGTCGCGCATTGCGGGGGACAGCAGCAGGCGGCACATCCAGTGCCTATATTGTTTCTTTCATTGACCATTGGAATGAAAATATCGCTTGGGTAAATCCTGAGAGCCTCTTTGAAGGAAGTAACGATTTCCGCGATACTAAAACTGAACGGACAAAGCATGATCTTCGCATGATTGCTATTTCCAAAATAGAAGAATTTGCTTCCATACTGGATGATTCAGTAGATACTTCCGCATTAGAAAAAGTACCTTTTGAACAGCGTATTCCGATTGGAATGTATGCGTTTTCTTATTTGGAAGAAAATGGTATGGATCACGCCTATCAGGTCATGGTCTACAATAGCACACAAGAGGCGTATAAGCAGCTTATGGATTCTCTTCCATCCCTGTTCGCTAGCTTTGAGGCAACGGAAGAATATCTGTGTGACGAAGAGCTTGAGGAAATGGAACGTCAGTGTAGAGACTCCTTCTTCTGCGGGGAGCTTGTACCACCTTATGAGCCAAGAGATGTATTAAATATTCTGAAATACTATGCACAGTATGAAACAATCCCTCAGTTTTATACCTTTGCCGAGTTAGATAGGAGCAAGCTGAATGTGACCGCTATCGCACAACATATCTGGGATGAAGATATGGGACAGCGCAAGAAGTCGGAATATATTGACTCTATCTGGGACTCTGGTGATGATACTATGCTCAAACTATTCTTTGGAAGGAAACTATATTTTCTCCGTCAACTCGATATTGAGCTGATGAAACTATCTCACTCTTCTGATCTGTATGAAGACAGTG
>CALGLI010000073.1 GCA_937930265.1 uncultured Veillonella sp.
CAGAACACGATTGCATAGTATTACCTTATATAGGAAGAAATGATGTCATTCATATTGCGTTAGGCTATAGTCAATCGGATTTGTCGGAAGTGGTAAAGAAAGCTTTTACAGCAGGTGCTAGTATCTATGTACTGCCAACATCCATAGAGCCTTTATCAGGAAAAGAACCAGGTCCCTACCAACAGATGGTGCAAGGGTACTATCAAAAAATATTTGAATTAGGGATACGATACATAGACCATATTCGTCATATGAATTGAGTCCTATGAGATAGGAGTAAGCATGTATTTAGCAAAAGTGATTGGTAATGTTGTAGCAACGAAAAAAAGTGATACCCTATTAGGATATAAGTTGATGATTGTACAGCCTGTCGATGCATCGCTTTCGCCAGCTCATAGAGAACAAGTAGCAGCTGATTTTGTAGGAGCTGGTGTAGGTGAATATGTGCTAGTTGGAACGGGGTCTTCAGTACGTGTGGAAGAAAACCGAAAAGGTGCTACCATAGATTTAGCAATCATTGGTATTGTAGACTCTGTTGTTATTTAGTAAGGAGGCAAAATATGGGAACCCAAGGGGGGATATTTTCCTCAGTAACACAGGTTGTGCATGCATCAAAACAAGCATTTCACATCTATCAAAAGTTGAGTCTACGGGAACGGAAGCAATTAATTCAAGCCATCCGTGAAGGACTGCGAGGCTATTGTCTAGAATTTGCCACATTAGCTTGTGAAGAAACTGGTATGGGTAAAGCCGAAGATAAGGCGATTAAGATTAAACTTGCGCTGGAAGAAACACCGGGCCCAGAAGATTTGGTTACAGGAACTACACAAGGGGAAAACGGGATTGTCTTAACAGAACCATTTCCATACGGTGTTGTATGTGCCATACATCCAAGTACCAATCCTTGTGAAACGTTGATCAACAATACAATTAGTTTGTTGTCAGCAGGAAACGTAGTGATTCATTGTCCACATCCAAGAGCGATGGAAGTATCTAAATATATTACGAAAGTAATGAACAAAATTATTTTAGATAAATTTGGCATATGTAACTTGATCACCACACCAGATACATGTTCCTTAACATATCTTAATGAAATAATGAATCATCCTGATGTGGAATTAATTTTGTCTACCGGTGGGTCAGATGCAGCTAGAAGTGCATTAGCCTGTGGTAAGAAAGTCATTTCAGCAGGTCCAGCGAACCCTACATTTGTGGTAGATGAAACGGCTGATATCGATCGGGCAGCGTATTGTATTCACAAAGGTGCATCCTTCGATCACAATATTACTTGTACATCGGAGAAAAATGTCATTATTGTGGGCTCTGTATTGCCAGCATTTCGAGAGGCCTTAGAAAGACTCAATGTGTATTATGTGGATTCAGTGGGAGAAATGTTGCAATTATCGAAAATTCTCTTGACTGAAGATATGGAAGTGAATCGTCAATATGGCGGCAAATCGGCAGATGAGATTTTAAAAGATGCAGGAATCCATACGGATCGTTCCTATGATTTGATTGCTGTAGAAACTGTTAAAATCCATCCATTTGTGACACAGGAAATATTAGCTCCATTGATTACAGTGGTGAAAGCTAGTAACTTTGAAAGTGCTCTACAAATTGCTGTCGATGCAGAACAAGGGTATCACCATACAGCAGGCATTCATTCTCGGGACACGGAACGGTTGCGACAAGCAGCCAAAGCCTTCCGAACTACGATCTTTGTGAAAAATGGATGTTCCTTAGATGGGATTGGTATCTGTGGCGTAGGTGCTACGTCTTTCACGATTGCCAATGTCACTGGTGAAGGAGCTATCACTGCGAAAGATTTAGTTCGTCGCAGACGATGCGTGTATGTAGAAACACTATGTTCTTATACATAATAACTATGATAAAATTTTATGATAAAAATCACATTTTTTAGCATGATTTTTGTAATTACTGTCGAATACTATAAGTAGAGATATTTTACATATTGTATAAGAAAGGTAATGAAAAGGAATGCCACGAAATACATTTGAAGACAATCGAAACGAAGAATCACGACTGGATATTATGACTGTTATAGGTCATGATTTATTGGAAGGGATCCAAGAAGCGGTTGCCAACGTGACAGGAATAGCTTTTGTGACAGTAGATTATAAAGGTGATGTATTAACAGAAGCAACACGGTTTTGCAACTATTGTAAGAAAATAAGAGATAACCCTACATCGTCATTATTGTGTAAGTTATCCGATGCATCTGGTGCGATTATTGCAGCCACTAACAAAGAGGTGAGCATTTACATTTGTCCTTGCGGACTTTTAGAAATTGCTATACCGATTATCGTGGATGGTCATTATTTAGGCGGATTTATCGGCGGACAGATTCTATGTGATGATGTACCAGATACAATAGTCCGATTGAGTAAAAATATGGTGCCTGGTGGAGCGCAATTAGTGAACCAAGACATCGAAACTACGAATGCGGAAGAGTTAGCAGATATTAAACGGTATAGCTATAGTGAAGTGCTGTCCATTGCGAAACTAGTGGAGTTTATTATTA
>CALGLI010000074.1 GCA_937930265.1 uncultured Veillonella sp.
CCTCAAATTTGTGAAACATATCCTGATATTGTGAAATATATACATCCTCTAGTAGGCGCTAAGGAGTATTTACATAATGAAGAACGATATTGTTTATGGTTAAAAGGAGTAGATCCATCTATTATTAAAAATAATCCCTTTCTATATGATCGAGTTTCTAAGTGCAAGGAAGTAAGGACTAATAGTAAAGCCGTAGCCATTCGGAAATTTGCCGATGTACCAGCTATTTTCGCTCAGATTACACAACCAGATGATTGCAATTATTTAATTATACCTTGTACATCCTCTGAGAAAAGACGATACATTCCTATAGGATTTATGGATGCTCATATAAAAGTGACTAATGCAGTGCAAATTGTTCCTAATGCTACCTTATATGATTTTGGTATCATCACATCTAACGTCCATATGGCATGGATGCGAGCCTTTGCAGGTCGATTGAAGAGTGATTATAGATATTCAAAGGATGTTATATATAACACATTCCCATGGCCAAAATTACAGGAACAACATCGAGTAGCCATTGAAAAGACAGCAAAACAAATTTTAGAGGCTAGAAAACTGTATTCTAATTCCACCTTGGCAGAACTATACGATGAAGTGACTATGCCCATCGAATTAAGAGAGGCCCATCGTGATAACAATCGAGCCGTGATGCGAGCTTATGGCTTTGACTTAAAAATGACAGAAGAAGAGTGTGTAGCGGAGCTAATGAAACTCTATCAGGCGTTGTTAGAGAAATAGAATCTGGGGATTTCCTAGTAGCCACCATTATCATTGTAAGAAGAGTAGTTACTATTCAATTGGTGCTAGATTAGCTCAAATAATAAAAAGCCTAACGTATTAAGATTAAGAGAAGTTTATAGGTTAGGCATTTTCATGAGCAATATAATTAATTGGTTTACTATAAAAGGTTAGGTGTAATAGGTGTGAAAAATAGAATTTCTATGTATAGTAGCATACAGGTGATTGCTTTTCTTCCTAATCTTTGATAGTATACAAGAGGGAAAATTGTGACAGTAGATACACAGTCACATTGTATGAAACCTCTATATGGGGTATTAGTAGGTTGAAAGGAAGAGTAGTATGCTCGAAATTATGAAACAAAAAGGTAAGAAGGCTACTATGTTAGCAGCTGCATTACTTGTCATCACAGGGGTGGTACATGGTCAGATTCAAACGCAACCAGATCCAGGGATGCAACCATCTCCACCACCAGCGGCTCCACCAGCTGATCCGGCTGCAGATCTTATGGCAGGTTTGATTCGCGATGTGAATGCTAATAAAACAGAAGTGAGAAAAGTAGGTGGAAATGCAGCAGCATTAGCGGCATTGAAACCATTGCAATACAATGCAGGACAAACTACACAAATCATGGCAGGGGTTGGTACATACCGTGGACGAACAGCAGGTGCCTTGGGGGTAGCTCATTATACGAGTCAAAACCTCATGTACCATGCCGGTGTAAGCCTAGGTGGTGCACATAGCTTTATGGGGAACGCTGGTGTAACACTTGGATTTGGACCAGGTGCAACAGCACAAACAGAGTCATCCAAAGTAGACATGTTACAAACAGCAGTGGACCGCTTAATCGCTGAAAATGCACAAATCAAAGCAGAAAATGCACAAATAAAAGTAGCGTTGCAAGATATTTACGCAAAATTAAACAATAAATAAGGAAATGCAGGTAGGTGTAGCTACTGTAGTGGCATACATCCTGATACACGCAAAAAGAGCACGACGTGCCCTGAACAAACATATGAAATGTCGTTTGTGAGGGGATGTCGTGCTGTTTCCTTTGCTTAATCAAGAACTCTATAGTTAGCATAGTATAATAAAAAACACAGGGACACGATCCCTGTGTTTTTTTATAACGCGGATTCAGCATTGTTAATAATCTTCATTCTAGTATTTTCTTCTTTTGACAATTGTATTCCCATACTGGTTAATCCTTTTATATCTAAGTCAGATAATAAATTCATATATAGTTGTCTATCACTTTTATTAATAATAATCAATCCCTTGTTGTAGACAAGAATGAACGATTATAAATATAGACTGTTTTCCAACAAAAAATCAACTACATGTTTGTGAATGATTCCATCTTGGCTAAAGTCAACGGTATCCATGGAGAGAACAAACTTAGGGTAATTATCTTGTACATGGGCATACACGCCAAACTCACGTTGTCGTGTAGATTCTGTTTCCATGAGATAAGATACTTGATAATATATGCGTTCTTTATCCTTCGTAGCAATAAAGTCGATTTCCATATCTTTTACCTTACCAATTTCTACGGTATATCCTCTGGAAATTAGCTCAATATATACAATATTTTCCAGGGTTCTTTCAATATCTTTCGTATTGGAATATCCTTTGGCAGCCCGAAATCCATGATCCGTAAGATAATATTTTTCGTCGATTCTAAGATTCTTTTTGCCTACTGTATCAAATCTAGGTACTTTCTTGAGAATGAAAGCTTGCTGACAATAGTCTAAATAATTCAGTATAGTAT
The DNA here is from genome assembly GCA_937930265.1 of uncultured Veillonella sp. Classification (GTDB taxonomy): domain Bacteria; phylum Bacillota; class Negativicutes; order Veillonellales; family Veillonellaceae; genus F0422. The sequence goes on from CALGLI010000074.1 coordinate 2,516, forward strand.
CAATGGAAACATCCCGATGCTCGCTCTTTAAATATTTTTTAATACTAGTTGCAGAAACGGGGGCCCCTATATTTTGTATGGTAAATGATAGGATTCGATTAAAAATATCCACATCTCGAATTTTATTGTGGGTCAACACATCTTTGATGAGAACCGTATGGTATACATCATTTAGATATTTATAACTGCTGTTTTCTTCTAGGTTAAAGTATTTTAAGGTAGGCATACCACCTAACTGGATAAACTTAGAGAATAACTCTTCCTTACTAAGCTGTTTTTCTTGGAATACTTCTATAAATTCATCAAATGTAAATGGCTGAATTTCAAATTCTACATATCTACCAGCAAGGAGCGTAGCAAGCTCCCCAGAGATTAAGGTAGAGTTGGAACCTGTGATATAGATATCGCAATCTTTATCAGCTCGAAGCCCATTAATCACTCGTTCCCAATTTTGTACTAATTGAACTTCATCAAAAAAGTAATATATCTTTCCTTCTAGGTTTTGGGTCTTTTGAAGGAGGTACTTAGCTAATTTGCTTGCTTCTGTGATATCCATAAACTCTAAGGATTCAAAGTTAATATAAATTTTACGTTCATCAGGTATTTCCTGTAAGATAGTGTCTTTAATTATCGTTAATAAAGTAGACTTCCCAACACGGCGCATACCTGTGAGAATTTTAATTACAGGCTTATCAATGAATGGTTCTATTTGTGTTATATATTTAGGGCGTTTAATATAGTCCATAGCTAACACCTCACTTTCATTGATTCTATTATACTCGAAATAGATGTATATTCCAATAATGATTTCGAGTATAATCGAAATCATTAAAGATTATGCATACTATTTCGATTATAGTCGAAAGTATTATAGAATATTAGTATAGTTTCGATTATAAATGAAATACATAACCCACTGTATTAAATCTAGGTACATTCTTAAAGATGAAAATTTGCTAAGAATACTTTAATGATAGAAACTGTAACCGTGTGTAATTCGATACGTTTAGAAATGAGGCTAGTCTGTTAAATTTGGGAATCATTCAAGATTATAAACGGTTGAAAGCAGATGAAAAGAAAGCAATCAGGGATACCTATATATAAACTGTGATATAATATAAAAATAAATACAATGAAGGGCTAGAGAGTTGGTGCATATATGGATGATTCAATAGATACAATTCGAAGAGATGTGTATTGCAGTATTAAAGAATTGATGGACTCTGCAAGAAATAGTATTGCACGATCAGTCAACAATATTCTTGTTCAAACATATTGGGAGATTGGACGAATTATAGTTGAAGAGGAACAGGGGCATTGTGATAGAGCTGAATATGGAAAACAGTTAATAATAGAATTATCAAAGAAACTAACAAGAGAATATGGTAAGGGATTTTCAAGATCGAATTTGCAAAATATGAGAAACTTTTATTTGTCATATCCAATTTGCCAGACAGTGTCTAGCAAATTAAGTTGGTCACATTATTGTGAATTGCTTTCTATAAGCGATGAAAAGAAAAGAAATTTTTATGAAAAAGAAACTATTAATTCAAATTGGTCTGTGAGAGAATTAAAAAGGCAAATAAAAACATCACTATTTGAAAGACTTTTACTTTCAGCAGGAGATAAAAATAAAGAAAAAATATGGGAGCTAGCTTTACATGGCAATGAAATACATAAGGCAAGCGATGTTGTAAAAGACCCTTATGTATTTGAGTTTTTGGGAATACCAGATGAAACAGCCATCATGGAGAGTGATTTAGAAAAGGTGTTGATAAGCCATATTGAAAAGTTTTTGCTAGAACTTGGTAAGGGATTTATGTATGTAGGTTCACAGCAAAGAGTAACATTGGGAAATACGCATTATTATGTGGATATGGTATTTTATAATAAGATACTAAGAAGTTATGTTTTAATTGAGTTAAAAACAGGAAAGTTAATGCCAGAAGCAGTAGGGCAAATTAATATGTATCTTAATTATTACAAGATGGAGATTAATGACGATACAGATAATGAACCCATTGGGATTATTCTTTGTACTGATAAAGATAGTATACAGGCAGAATATGCTCTTGGTAGTTTGTCTAATCAGATATTTGCGTCTCAATATACGTTATATATTCCAAACAGAGAAGAATTAGAAGAGCAGGTTGAAAGAGTATTAAAAAATTATGAGAGAAAGTAATCCTCGATGATGGATTCTTTTTATTCCGACTACATCTTTGGTGGGATATTTATCTAATCTAGAATACACAAAAAGAGCACCACATGCTCCGGAGCAAACCTACCGTAGGATCAGTTTGTGGAGGAGCGTGTGGTGCTCTTTCTCTATTCAAATGTAAATCCACCAAAGATTAGGAGGAACAGCTAGTGCATTCATCCATTTCTAAGGATTGGTTACGGATATAGTAAATTGTCTTAATGCCTTGTTTATAGGCTTCCACATATAAATCTAGAATTTCTTTCGCTTTCATTTGTGGCGTAATGTACAAATTGAAAGACTGCGCTTGGTCGATATGGCGTTGGCGGATACCGCAAGCCTTGATAGACCATTGTTGATCAATCGTATGTGCTTCTTTGTAGAACCACATCGTTTCATTACTTAAATCAGGCGCTGTTTTTGGTGTAAAGCTACCTTTTTTCTCTTCGATAAAGAATTTTTTGAAGATAGGATCGATACCAGCTGTGGTGTTGGCAATGTTGGATGTACTACCTGTCGGCGCAATCGCCATTAAATAACCGTTGCGGATACCGTATTTTGCCACATCTGCTTTCAGTTGTTGCCATCTTTCAGAGGTATAACCACGACGTTCAAAATATTCCCCAGTTTCCCATTGAGAGCCTTTGAAAGCAGGGTAGGCTCCTTTTTCTTTCGCCAATTCCATGGATGCCTTGATAGCAGCGTAGGCAATATTTTCAAACAATGTATCAGCAATTTCCAAGTGTGCATCGCTTTCCCATTGTACTTTATGTTTCACCAAATAGTGGTGGTAACCGCTGGTACCAAGACCAATGGCACGATATTTTTCGCTGGTTACACGAGTTTCAGGCACAGGGAATTGGTTAATCGTGATGACATTATCCAACATGCGCACTTGTAAAGCGATGTTTTCTTCTAGTTCTTCATCAGAGGTTTGACCCAAGTTGATGGAGTTCAAATTACACGTCACCATGTCCCCTGCTTTGGTGCGAGTTACGATGGAACCATCGTCTTGGATAACTTCTTCTTCTAAATCAGTAAATCCGACATTTTGAGCGATTTCATGGCACAAGTTGGACGCATAGATCATGCCCGCATGTTTATTAGGGTTCGCACGGTTTGTCGTATCTCGGAAGAAAATGAACGGCGTACCAGTTTCTACGGCAGAACGCATGATTTTTTTCATCATGTCCAAAGCACTGACTTCGATGCCGTGTAGATCTGGGCTAGCTTCACAAGCTAAATATTTTTCTGTGAACGCTTTATTCGTGTCATCATCGTAATAGTCTTCTAATTGAAAGCCCATGACACGAGATACTTCATGTGGATCGAATAAAGTGAAGTGTTCACGGTTGATAACGCGTTCCATGAAAATATCTGGTACAGATAGAGCAGGGAAAATGTCGTGTGCCTTACGACGATCGTCACCATTGTTGGTACGAAGTTCAACAAATTCGTAGAAGTCTTTGTGCCATACGTCCAGTGTTACGGTAGCGCCACCTTTACGTTTACCTAACTGGTCTACGGCAACGGCAGTATCGTTGTATAAACGAATCCAAGGAATGACACCGCCAGAAGAATTTTTATAGCCACGAATATCAGAGTTCAAGGCACGTACTTTACCAAGATAAATACCAAGAGCGCCACCATGTTTAGACACACGGGAGAATTTTGCATTCACATCGTAAATGGACCATAGATTATCTTCTACGCCAGAAATGAAGCAAGAGCTCAATTGATGGAATGGTGTACCAGCATTTGCCAATGTTGGAGTAGCCGTTGTCATTTTTAGTTCGCTCATCAAATCATAGAACTTTTTCGCGTAGTAGACTTTTTTGTCACCTTCGATGACAGCTAAGTGCATAGCAATAGCCATAAAACGTTCTTGTGGAAGTTCGTAGATTTCTTTGTTGAAGCCTTTCACTAAATAGCGATCGGCTAATAGTTTAATACCTTCATAGTTAAATAAGTAATCTCGTTTCGGTTTGATATAGTCGCCAAGTTCTTCTAATTCAGCTTCTGTATATTCTGTTAAGAAGAAGTCTGCATAGCGACCAGCAGCGACTAAGGTTTTTACTAAATCAGTGAAGTTGCCATATCCAAAGGCTTTGTATTTGCGGTTGATAGCAGCTTCTTTATATAAATCGAATAAGTATAGACGAGCTGCCACGAATTGCCAATCTTGGTTCATGCGGTTTACCATGTTGCCGAAACCATCGTCTACCTTTTGGATGACTTTCTCAATGGCAGTTTGAACAAGAGTTTGCTGAATTTGTTTCGTCGTCATGCCATCTACGAATTGTAACTTACAATCCATTTCCAATTCGATAGGATCACAAGAATCTAAGCCTAAACAAGCAAAGGCAACCATTTTCTTCGTTTTTTCTACCGACAATGGCTCATAATGGCCATCCCGTTTCTTGATCATAATGCTCATGAGTGTCTCCTTTTTTGACGATGTAATATTTCTATCTATTATAAAGAGTATTCACATATATTGAATATATGTGAAAGCATATCCCTCTAATAGGCGTACTAGGTCTTGACCATAAAAGGACTCCCATTTACAAACTGCAAATGAGAGTGCATAGATATGTTTTCACACAGACTCAATATCAATATATTGTATAGTGATGAAGTGTTTTAACACAACATCTTCTAAAATTATACTATACCAGTCGTTTTTTCACAACGTCCTCAGCATGTCAAAAATGCATACCCTAATGAGGAAAAGATACTTTACAAAACAAAGGGCATGAAAAGTTCTGTCCTTTTTTCCTGTTTTAAGCAGTTTGTAATAGATACTTTCAGAAAAAGAAAAATGAAAAAAATAGATATGACTTGTAGTCGACATGTGACAAAAATCAATATATTGTA
>CALGLI010000075.1 GCA_937930265.1 uncultured Veillonella sp.
AATGGGATTATTCTGTAGGTCGTATGAAAGAACGCATGGGGGCAACAGGGTACTGGTTTAATAAAGAATTTGATGGACTACGAACTGTATGGACCAGTGATAAAGACCAAGTACGTATTGGATTTGGTGATTTCTCTCACAGCACAGGCATTCAGGACTCTGCCTATACACACGCAATTTATACGAAATTTAAACGCCCACCAACTGTGGATGAATTTGTAGGAACAACCTTCGATTACACAGGCCTTTCAGAAGAAGAACGGAACCGTGTGGGTGGTGCTAAAGTTGAAAAAGTTGTGGAAGATGCCCCTAATACAGTAAATTACTATCAACAGTTGAAAAAATTGTTGGGAGAATATAAGGAGTTATCAACAAAAAAAGAGGAATACACTACTGAATTAGATAGCTTAAAAGATGACTTGGCAGGTAATGGTTGGGTAACACCTACAGAAGAAGAGAAGGTTGAACTACGAGCAAAAATTGAAACTAAAACAAAAGAGTTAGAAGAAATTACTACAAAATGGGAAGCCAATGTAGATGCTCAGTATGATACTATAGCACGTATGCAAGATATTGTTGTCAAAGCCTATGGTGGTGATAAAGCCTTCAAAACATATGATAAAGATAAACAAGAATGGAAAGATATTACTGTTACCATTAAAATGCCAGCATTAAAATATACATTAAAAGGAAAGACGAAAAATTATGTATATGATGATGATGATGAACTAGTACTTGGACCAGATGGGAAACCACTTGTAAATGGACCTGATACCGAAAGTTCAATTAAACAAGACATTAATCCTAGTGGGGATAATCAAGACAACCCTATATTTAAATTAAAATTGAAAGATATTCAAGCATTAGGAAAAGGGAAAAAAGAATTTCTCACAAACTGGTTTAATGAAAATAAGGCAGCTATTTTAAAAGGATATGAAGAAGAGGCAAAGCGTGTTGCTAATAACGCCTTTAACGCCGGTGTTATTGGAGTGGAATTAGCTGACGGAGATTCTGCTAAAGTAGGGGATGATTTATATAAATTAAATTATTTAAAAGAAGGTAACTTTGGTGAATCCGCCATCGAAAAAACATATGGCTCTGATTTATATCCATACTTTATTGCTCAATATTTCAATAAACTAGTTAGTGTCTTAGAAGCCACTGATGGTCATAGCCGTCTACCACGGGAAGCATTGATTCCATATACTGGTGCTATTATCCCTGCAACAGGTATTGTATTACAACGTGATAGTATACCACCAATCAAACGAGCTGGATTCATTCAACTTCGTCATATGGTAGGTAAACAAATGGGTATTACAGCTTGGTATCTACGTTCTGTCGGTAAAGATGAATTTAGCATGGCCTATGCATCCGGATTAAGCACTTCCTCTAAAGTATTTAATGGGATGGCGAATGTCATTGGTATAGGCGCCAACTATCGTATAGGACAAGCGACCATTTCCTTCGATTATGGGCAAAATAGAACGGACCTTGGTCGATTTATGAATGGTCGCACTACCTATGATTATGTGCCTGGTTCTATTAACTTTACTCCAACAGGTCGTGCAATAGGAGGAAACCCAACATTCTGGGCAGTTCGTTTCGATGTTGGACAATCGGACATGAGTCGTCCAGGTAGCTGGAATGGATTCATTGATTACAAATCCTTTGACCATGGCTCCTTCTTCGGAGGCAATGGTACAGGGGCTGTACCAGATCGTTACTTAGATGGTATCCGTAGCTTTACCGTTGGTGGTGGATATGTACCATGGAAAGATGTTTTGCTAGAAGCATTCTATACATTTGATGCGAAAGCAATTGGACAAAGAGATACTTTATACGGTGCAGAAAACTTTAAATTAGGAAATTACACGAGAATCCAAGGTACCTATAGATTCTAGCTCAACCTAATTGAAAGTGAGTTGCTTTGCTGTAACGAATAATTTTATACTTAGAAGAGATGCCTAATAACTGTTTATCCTGCAGTTATTAGGCATTTTTGATACGTGATGTTAGTACTAATAGGTATATGTTTAT
>CALGLI010000076.1 GCA_937930265.1 uncultured Veillonella sp.
ATACCGCCATATGCATGGTTTCGGTTCCCACACGTATAGCTTAATCAATGCGAACGACGAACGCGTATGGGTTAAATTCCACTGGGTTTGTCAACAACCGATTAAAAATTTAACTGAAGACGAAGCAGCTGCCATTATTGCTAATGACCGTGAAAGTGCACAACGTGACTTGTTTGACGCTATCGCAAAAGGTGATTTCCCTCGTTGGAAATTGTATATTCAAGTGATGACAGAAGAACAAGCAGAAGCACTTCCATATAACCCATTCGATCTTACAAAAGTATGGTACAAAAAAGATTTTCCATTAATCGAAGTTGGTATTATGGAATTGAATCGCAACCCAGAAAACTACTTCCAAGATGTAGAACAAGCTGCCTTTGCTCCATCTACCATCATTCCTGGTATTGGTTTCAGCCCTGACCGCATGTTACAAGGCCGTTTGTTCTCCTATGCAGATGCACAACGGTATCGTCTAGGTACAAACTATCATCAAATCCCTGTGAATGCCCCTAAATGCCCATTTAACTCCTATCATCGTGATGGACAAGGTCGTGTAGATGGTAACCATGGTGCCACAATTGGATATGCTCCTAACAGCTTTGGACAATGGGCTAACCAACCTCAGTACAAAGATCCAGGATATGATGTATCTGGTAAAGCATACCAATATGACTTCCGTGAAGATGATTCCGATTACTACACACAACCTGGTAAATTGTTCCGTCTTATGACTCCAGAACAACAACAGGTATTGTTCAGCAACACAGCTAGAAATATGGCAGGCGTGCCATTGTTCATCCAAGAACGCCACGCTAAACATTGTTATGCATGTGACCCTGCATATGGTGAAGGTGTAGCGAAAGCATTGGGTATTACAGTAGATTTCACTACACCTGCTGACATCGGATAACACTTGCAGCGCTATTTGTTTATGGCGTTCCTTTGAAAATAGTATAATAGTAGGAGTGCGACACATTTCCTCACAAACGGTATTTCATAATGTTTGTTCGGGAACATGTTGCACTCCTTTTGCGTTGTCATGATTCTGGCAAAGGGAACGCCATAGACTGCTACGTGCAACTGCGTTCAAAGGTAGATTTTTTGCGGTAATGAAAGTATAATGAATAGTATTAGATTGATGTGGATAAGAGGATTGGAATGAAAGGATAGTATTATGGTTCATTTTTTATTACGTGGTAAACCGACCTATATTCATTTTGGCATGTTAGTACTTCGATTGGGATTAGGTTTTTCTATGATTTATCATGGATATTTGAAGTTTTTAAGTGGCGCTCCAGGTTTGTATAAAGTAGGTGCCATGTTAGCGTCCTTGGGAGTACCGGGATATTTTGAGTTTTTCGGCACTGTAGCAGCGATTTGCGAGTTTCTAGGTGGTATTTTAGTCGTATTTGGGTTATTTACCCGATTAGGAGCGTTTTTATTGGCAGGTGTTTTATTTACAGCCACTCTTCTGCATTTGAATGCAGGATTCTTCGCATGGGATTACCCATCACAAATGGGCTTTGCCGCACTTGCTATATTCTTCATGGGCGGTGGACGATATAGTGTTGATTATTCCCTGTTCGGGAAGTAACTTGTTGTGCTATGTAGCCTGTGGCGTTCTTACCTAATACAGTGAAAATAAAGACCGCAATACACCTCCTCAGAAACGGTATTTCATAATGTTTCTTCGGAGATATATTGCGGTCTTTTATGGTTCGTGAATTAGGAAGTACGGAACGCCACAAAGGCTACTACGCGCAATTGCGTTCCTCAGGTGGTGCTATGGGCTTCTTGCGTTTGCGTGATTTAGGTAGAAAGGAACGCCACAACGGCTACTACGCGCAATTGCGTTCATCAGGTGGGGGCACGGTCCTCTTGCATTTGTATAAATTAGGCAGTACAGAACGCCACAAGGCTACTCTACAATGCATCATTTCCATCAACTTATCACTCCATCTATCGGGACTTTTGTAATTCACAACTACCATCATAGGGTATACTAAGTACACAGTTACGAAAGGTGGTGAAATTATGGAA
>CALGLI010000077.1 GCA_937930265.1 uncultured Veillonella sp.
TTCGGTTCAAATTCAAAAATGATAGAATGAAAGAACCAATGGTTGCGCACCACTGACCGCATCTTGCGGTTTACCGCTTCTTCTTCAATGGACAACATGCGATGATCATACAAAGCATTCCCATCTTCTAGCGACTCTGGCAATCGTGGTCGTTCTATATGTGTTTGTGTAGTTACAGTATTCGCTAATTTCAACAGCTTTGTAACTAATTGTCCCATATATATCTCCTATCTAGTAGGTTATCTGAATCTAAGTGATACCCTTTCATAATTTAACACAATTATATCATAGTCCCCCTACAAATGAAAGAAAAGCCCTACCTATAGCAAATAACTATAGGCAAGGCTCTTCGTTGTTTCTAGAAGGACTTACATCTTACTCCTAGTGATATATACATATTTGTATACTCTACACCAATATAGTATCTATACCACTAGCACATATGATTTCAGTCTTTCTCTTAAATTCGCTCCATACTCAAACGATGATACTCGTAGAACCGCCCATGTAAGGCTAATAAGCTTTCATAGGTTCCACTTTCCACAATGTGTCCTCGTTCTAAGAACAAGATACGATCCATTTCATGTAGCTGTTCAATATGATGTGTAATGTATAACACGGTCTTCCCTTGGAACAAGGTACTCAATTCATCTTGTACCAGGTGTCGCGTGACTTGGTCTAATCCTTCTAGCGGTTCATCCAAGAGTAGAATCTCTGCATCACGTAAGTACAATCTTGCCATGCCTAAACGTTGTCGTTGTCCACCACTGAGACCCATTCCCCCTTGACCAACCACAGTGGGCAGACCTTTCGGTAGTGTCCGCACCCAGTCCGCCAGCTGTACCGCTTCTAGAGCTTTCCAAATGTCCTCATCCGTAGCACTAGGCTTAGCCAATCGAATGTTGTCACCTATGGTGGCATGGAATACATAGATATCTTGCGTAGCGTATGCCATATGGGATTGCAATTGTTCCTCTGAAAGAGTCCTAGTGTCCACCCCATCAATAGCGATGATTCCACTGTAATCATACCATCCTTGTAATAGCGCAAATAAGGTACTTTTGCCAGACCCACTAGGTCCTACAATCGCTACTTTCTCGCCTGTTTGAATAGATAAATTAAGGTCATCATATACAGGCACCACATCATAAGCAAAAGTTAGGGAGCCGATTCTAATCATAGGAGATATTTCCATATCCCCTTTTCCCCTATTTTGCTCATCAACTTCTTTCTTAGGCATAACAAATTTTTCCCTACCATTCTTTCTCATCCCTTGCCTTTGTGACTGATTCACAGTAGTTCCAATGTCTTCAACCTTGTGCAAAGGTTCATTATCAGCGGATATATGAGCAACCACGTTATCTACTGATAGATTCTGTTGTTTCCATCGTCCTTCTAGCTGTTCCAATCGCTCCATAGCTAACGCACTTTCATAGCCATGCAAAGATGCTTCCGTCATAGGTTGCAATGTTTCAAAGTAGGACTGTAACCCAATAGCGATCACAGCCACCCATAGTGGACTGTAGGAGATACCATCGATGACCCATACTCCAACAATCACACCCACTAATAACGCTGATTGAGCTAACCCTAATACTAATGTCTGATTCCAACGAACGCCTCGACTCCACATCCTTTGCCAATTATCAAAAGAACTAAAAGATGCTTTCATCGTCTGTACAAATCGTATTTCTTGATGGCTCATAATAATATCTACTACACCATGAATCGCTTCAATGAGTTCCTCTTTCATACGCCCCCGTGTATGTAGTCGCATAGCTGGGACTCGTCGCAATATATAGGTAAGGATAATTGGTAGTCCTACACCTACAAGAATACTGTACAGTGCAATCACCATAGCTACTACAGGATGTAATTGGTATCCTATGATACAGCCTAGTATTGTAACACCGAGGAACGACAAACTAGGCACTAAGGTACGCAAATAAAAGAACTGTAATGTCTCAATATCTGCCATAATCCGTCCTAGGAGATCCCCCATTTTCATAGATTGAAAGATGCGTGGCACCAAGGGTTCTAATCGTTTAAAGAAAGCAATCCGTAGTTCGTACAAGCCTTGGAATGCCATAGAATGCGACACATACCGTTCTCCATAGCGACAAATGGCACGACTAATCCCAAAGAATCGCACACCTACGATAGCCAAGCTTAGTACCACTAATACAGGATGCTCCGAGGCTTTCGTAATTAACCATGTAGAGGTTGTAAGTAGCCCCACGTTCATGAGCACTGTACTCATAGCAAACATAACACTGCCCACTAATAGCGCCCTATGTTGAGATAGTAAGTTCCATAGTGACACTAGCCCACGGCGTATCTCTTGTTGTCTCACGCCCCCTGTTGCCTCGCTTTGTTGCATCTCACCTTTTGAAGTACTTGTTTTCAACCTAGTAGGTGTCACATTATCATACTCTGTTTCGTATGTGCTAGCGCTCCCCTCTTGTATCACCTCTTTATTGACTACCGTAGTATATTCCTTAACAAATAATGCATCTGAGTAATGTAGTTCTACTTTAGTGGATAGATTCTCCCTATCCAGAGATTCAGAAGTAGAATTACACACAGTTTCTTGGGCTTGATTCAAACATACAGCACCAACTTTCTCCTCAGTTAGCTTGCTCATCACAGGATTACTATAGGTATGTACTAAGGACGCAAAATACCCATTTTGTGCCACTAAATCTGTATAACTGCCAGATTCCACCAAGCGCCCTTCTCGTAGTACAAATAAAGTATCCACATACTTCATAGTTTGTACTCGGTGTCCCACGTAGAGAACAATTTTATCTTGACCGTACTCACGCAATACTTGCATGATAAGGTGTTCCGTTTCCACATCTAAATGAGCTGTCACTTCGTCAAGGATAAGAATTTGTGCTGGTCGTAATAAGGTACGTCCTAGGGATAATCGTTGTCGTTGTCCGCCAGACAATCCGTAGCCACCTTCTCCAATCTCTGTATCCAATCCCATTGGTAACGTGCTCACAAAATCAGCTAATTGCACTTGTTGTAGGACTTGCCACAGTTTTTCATCTGTCGCCTCTAGTCCAAATTCTAAGTTCTCCCGTAAGGTACCACTCATGATATACGGCGTTTGGCTGAGATAGGCAATCTGCTTATGATACCACGGACTATCTAAGCTTTGTAAATCACAACCATCTACCGTCACCTGTCCCTTAGTCGGCGTCAATAATTGCATAAGCACATTGGATATGGTCGTCTTGCCTGCACCACTTTCACCAACTAGCATATAGGATTTTCCACGTTCCAATACGCCTGTGAAAGTATCTAATCCCACATGATCCACCTCATATTGGTATGCCACATTACGAAATGCAATGCTTTCAATCGGTGTACTA
>CALGLI010000078.1 GCA_937930265.1 uncultured Veillonella sp.
ATTTTCATCTGATGCTCTTCTTTATACTTTGCTATATCTACAACAATACTTAAACGTTCCTCAAATAAACGAATTAACTCTTTATTAATAGCATCAATTTTTTTGCGACTTTCTTGTAATTTCATGGACATACTCCTTAGAATTTTCTATAAATGGTACTACGTAAATGGTCTAATGCAAAAGCCTTATCATCTTCCATTTGATCGATAAGGGCTTGCAGGGAATCAAACTTAACTTCTCCACGGATGAAAGCAAGAAATTCTACCGTAGCCACTTCTCCGTATACATCATCAGAGAAATCAAATAAATGGGTTTCAAAACGATGATATTGATTGGTAAAGGTTGGATTATCCCCCATATTCCCCACTGCTCCGTACCATTTGCCTCCGATGTATACTTGGTTTACATATACACCATCAGCTGGTGCTGCCATAGTATCTGGAAAATGAAAGTTTAACGTAGGAAATCCCAAGGTACGTCCCCGTTGATCCCCTTTCACTACAATGCCCGTGAAACGGTAAGGTCTACCTAGCATGGTATTAGCTAATTCAATATCACCACGTAAAATGCTACTGCGTATGGCAGTACTTGATATAGGCGCATCAATCCAATCATAGCGCACCAATTCTTGATCATGGACTTCAATAGACGGATATAACTGACGAATTAACTGAGAATTACCTAACCCTTTATATCCAAAATTAAAATTTGCACCTACTACTATTTTCAGCACATCACGATGGGCACATAAACCATGAATAAAATCTTCCCCTGACTGCGCAACTAATTCTTGCGTCATGGGAAGTTCCAACACATAATCAACACCCATAGCCTCTAGCATGGCATATCGTTCTTCTCGTTGTAATAAACGAGGTGGAATTTGTTTCGGTTGTAATATCGTAAATGGATGCGCATCGAAGGTAACTATGACAGAAACGCCATCACATGCCTTAGCGCTGTCACAAACTTCCTTAATAATTGATTGATGACCTAAGTGCAGTCCATCAAAGGTTCCCATCCCATATACAATGGGCTCCTGTATCGTATCTAACTCTGATATGGTATATAAAATATTCATACTAATCCTTATCTTTTGAACTATGAAATAGAACTTTTATTTCAGTGTACTCTTTATTATAACACAACCGTAGACTATAGAAAGTGTATACATGTATTTCTGTGAAAGAAATACGATACCACCATATACAGTTCTATTTGTAATATTTTATTCAGTGTGATACACGCCATATAAGATGGTTTACTATCAAATAAGTATGCACAAGAAAATGGCCAGGCTCCCTTAAGGTTCCTGACCATTTCTTATACATATGTTATATGTATATATTTTTCTCTACTTTCAAAGTCGTATCCAACCGTCGCAAGATGCTCATAAATCCATTTGTATCATAAGCTCTTACTAATGTATCTGTTGAGA
>CALGLI010000079.1 GCA_937930265.1 uncultured Veillonella sp.
TATGTAGGTACGCAAAGAGGGTTAGAATCAAGAATCGTGCCGAAAGAAGGGATTCCATTTACCACATTACCTGTACAAGGATTACAACGTAAATTGTCCTTAGATACTTTAGTAACCGCAGGTAAAACACTGTCCTCCTTGTGGAAAGCTAATCAATTAATATCTGATTTTAAGCCAGATATCGTAATAGGTACGGGTGGCTATGTATGTGGTCCGCTACTATTAGCAGCTGCCTTGCGTGGTATTCCTACATTAATCCAAGAACAAAATGTAGTGCCAGGCATTACGAATAAAATTTTAAGCCGATTTGTCGATGTGGTCGCTGTAGGCTATGAAGAAGCGATTCGACACTTTCCAAAGGCAAAACAAGTGGTGTATACGGGGAATCCTGTACGACCTAGTGTAGTGACTGCAAATCGAGAAGAAGCTAGAGCTTACTTTGGATTACAAAATGATCAAACAGCTATTTTAGTAGCTGGTGGATCCCGTGGTGCACGGAGTATTAATACAGCGATGCAAGCTGTTCATGAACAATACAAAGGTAGAGAAGATATTAAAATTATCCATGCTACAGGCACTGATGAATACAGTGGTGTTTGTGAAAGCTTAGGCATACAAGAAGGCGATGTTTACAGCGCAACATCACATATTGTGCCTTATTTAGACAATATGGACATGGCCATGGCTGCATCCGATATGGCAATCTTCCGTTCTGGTGCCATTGGTTTGGCAGAGTTGGCAGTACGTGGCATACCATCTATTTTAATCCCTTATCCTTATGCAGCTGCTGACCATCAAACATTTAATGCGAAGGCATTCGTAGAGGCTGGTGCTTCTACGATGATTGTAGATAAAGAGGTAGATGGTACAAGGTTATTACAAGCCGTAGAGGCAATGTTAGAAGATCAGGAATGTCGTCAACGCATGGCTCAAGCTACATTACAATTAGGGAAGCCACGGGCAGCTACAGAAATTGCCAAACTAGCATTATCAATTGCGAAATCATAGAAGGGAGTATCTTTATGTTAGATACCTA
>CALGLI010000080.1 GCA_937930265.1 uncultured Veillonella sp.
TTATCGGAGTCCCTTTTATTTTTGTTATCCTTTAGCCCCTAGTGTGGTACAATAAAGACAACATCTACAGAGAAAGTGATATAGAAATGTATGGCTAAATTGAAAGAGTTTTGCTCTAGTAACGTGTCGGCACAGATGCGTTAGGTTGTTATTACATAATGAAACGAGGTGGTACGATGCACAAGGATCCGATTGACGAATTTGCCCTCATCGACAAACTAACAGAACACAGCATCCACAATCCGACGTACGTAAAGGTTGGTGTCGGTGATGACTGCGCTGTCTATGATACGCCTCGTGATGTGGATCAACTGGTCAGCACGGACATGATGGTGGAAGGCATCCACTTTAGTGAAAGCACTACATCTCCGTTTGATGTGGGTTATCGTCTAGGGGCTGCCAATATCAGCGACATTGCAGCGATGGGGGGCATGCCACGTCATATGGTGGTGTCTATTGCAGTGCCTAAGGGGAGACCTACGTCCTATGTAGAAGAAGTTTACAATGGCTTGCGTACGATATGTGCAGATTACGATGTGAATATCATTGGTGGGGACACGGTGTCAACGGAGGGACCTTTCGTCATATCCGCCACAGTTCTCGGCGATGTACCCCGAGATCAAGGGGTGTTGCGCAGCGGTGCTCAAGATGGTGATGCGGTGTTCATCACCAATTATCTAGGCTTATCCTATGTAGGTCTCCACAGTTTGCTAGAGGGGAGCGAGGACTATCCGGTGAGTCAATCTGTGCACCAACGGCCCATTCCTCATGTGGAATGTGGTATAATAGCAAGAGACTTAGGCGCTACGTCTATGAACGACATCAGCGATGGATTGTCTAACGAGCTCAACGAGATAGCCAAAGCGTCGCAGGTGACCATGTACATTGATGAATCGAAATTGCCTATCCATCCAGAGGTGCGTGCTTACTGTGAAAGTCACCATATGAGCCCGTACTTTCCTATGTGGACAGGGGGCGAAGACTTTCAGCTAGTGGGAACTATTCCAGCTGATAAAGCAGAGACGTTGCCAGCTGAGACTTTCACCATCATTGGACATGTTAAAACAGGTCATGCACAGGTTATGGTAGAGCAGAATGGGCAGTGGGTACCAGTGGAACCTAAGGGATATAATCATTTATCAGAATAAAGGAATACTATGAACACCATACAATATACAACACATTCCGTAGAGGAAACGTTGGCCCTAGGCCGTAGTCTAGGGGAGTTTATGAAAGATTATGAAAACCCTATTTGCATTGCCTTAGATGGCACGCTAGGGGCGGGAAAAACGCATTTTTCCCAAGGGATTACGAAAGGTTTTGGGGTCACAGAAGAAGTGACAAGCCCTACGTTTGCCTTGATGAACACCTATGAAGTAGATGGTTCTTACTTGTACCACTTCGATTTGTATCGAATGGATTTGGTAGAAGAGCTAGAAACTATCGGTTTTTATGAATATACAGAGGAAACCAAGTCCGTTGTGGAATGGGCTAGTAAGTTTTCTGATGAATTGCCTGATACGACAGTGTGGATTGAGATTTCTGTCGGTAATAATGGATCTCGTCAGTTTACAGTTCGTACGGACTTACTTTCAGAGGAAACATTACGATGCATAGGAGAGAACCTATGATTTTAGGAATTGAAACGAGTAGTGCCATTGCCAGCGTGGCGGTGGGAAATGACAAAGAAATACGGAGCGAACTCATCGTACAGGCCGGGCTTACCCATTCTGAGCAATTGGTGCCACATATTGAAACGGTGCTGAAGACCGGAAAGGTTCAGAAATCCGATATCAAAGGCATTGCCGTAACTATTGGGCCTGGCTCGTTTACAGGCTTGCGCATTGGCTTAGGCACGGCGAAGGCATTGGCCTATGCTTGGAATATACCTGTAGTAGGCGTGCTCACCACCGATGTATTAGCCCAAAGTTTTATGTATTCTAACTATCGGGTGTGCACTGTCATTGATGCACAAAAGAAACAGGTCTATGGCCGTCAATATGAGTGGAATGGCGTGGACATGGTTGCTTTAGATACAATAGAAGTACATCAAGTATCTGAATTGTTAGAGAAACTAGTACAACTATCTGGAGATAATCCAGTGGTCATTGTAGGGGATGGTCTGAAACGATTGGAAAAAGAATATACTCTAGGCGTAGAAGAAGGACGTATTGATCCTATGAAACTTGTACTTGGACATGAATCGAAGCAACGACCACGGGCATCCCATGTGATCCAAGTGGCATTGCCACAATTCGCTAGTGGCAACATACCTGATGTGCAGTCCATTGAGCCATTCTACATTCGCAAATCGGAAGCGGAAGTGGTTTGGGATGAGAAAAACAAAGATATCTTAGCTACTGGTACCTATGTGGAACCTACGGTAGTAGTCCGTGAAGCAGCAGGTGAACGATAATGATCACATTACGAGAAGCCTTACGAAGTGATATTGACGGTATTTACAAAATAGAGACAGCCTGTTTTTCAACACCATGGTCAAAGGAAGCTCTATTAGATGATTTAGAAGTAGAAGATAAGTTGTACCTTGTGGCAGAAGCGGCAGATGGTAAGGTTATCGGTTATGCAGGATCTTGGCTAGTCTTGGATGAAGGACAAATTACGAATATTGCCATACATCCTGACTATCGTCGTGCAGGTTATGGCGCTAAGATGACTCGTAAGTTAACGCAAATGCTTCGTAAACAAGGTATGAAACATATTTTTTTAGAAGTGCGTGTGTCCAATATTGCCGCTCAAGCTATGTATCGTAGACTTGGCTTTACAGCGGTAGGAGTACGTAAACAATTTTATTCCGATCCAGTAGAAGATGGATTGATTATGACGAAAGAAATGGAGGAACTGGCATGAGCATCTACACACTAGCTATTGAAACAAGCTGTGATGAAACATCAGCAGCAGTGTTGCAAGATGGCAGAACAGTTATTTCCAATGTGATTTCCAGTCAAGTGCCCATTCATAGAAAATTTGGCGGCGTTGTGCCAGAGGTGGCATCCCGTCATCATATCGAGCAGATTATGCCTGTTATTAATCAAGCCTTGTCCGATGCTAATTTGACCTTAGATGATATAGACCATATCGGGGTCACCTATGGGCCTGGTTTAGTAGGGGCTCTATTGGTAGGCGTGTCAGCGGCGAAGGCTTTATCCTTTGCTAAGGACATCCCTTTGATAGGGGTTCATCATATGGAAGGCCATATTTTTGCTAACTTCCTTTTGCACCCTGAGTTAGAACCGCCCTTCTTGTGCTTAGTGGTATCTGGTGGACATACGATGATTGTCCATGTGACGGATTATGAAAGTTTCCATGTACTA
>CALGLI010000081.1 GCA_937930265.1 uncultured Veillonella sp.
GCTTATAATAACGCATTAAAGGCCCTACGGACTCACCGCTGAGGTTCATAAATGTTTGTGGCTTCACCAACAACACTTTTTCACTCTCTATGGTACATGAGCAAATTTCCGCTTTATAATCCTCTCTCCAAGGTGTATGACTCACCCCGTCAGCAATGGCATCTACCACCATAAATCCAATATTATGGCGAGTTCCCTCGTAGTCCCTGCCAGGATTTCCTAGTCCGACGATTAATTTCATCTTATTTATCGAACAAAGAGCTTACAGACTCTTCTTGAAAGATACGTAAAATCGCTTCTCCTAATAATGGAGCTACGGACAAGACAGTAATGTTTGGCAAGCGACGTTCTTCAGGAATATCGATTGTATTTGTGACAATTAACTCTTTAATGTTGGAGTTTGCAATGCGTTCACAAGCTGGGTCTGTTAACACTGCATGTGTTACACAAGCTGTGACAGATTTTGCGCCAAACTCTTGTAATGCTTTCGCCCCTTCTACAAGAGATCCCGCAGTATCTACAATATCATCGATGATGATACAGTTTTTACCTTTTACATCACCGATCAAGTTCATCACTTTTGCTACGCCTGGTTGTGGACGTTTTTTCTCGATAATCGCAATTGGTGCACCAATGCGGTCCGCTAAATCACGGGCACGTGTTACGCCACCAAGGTCTGGAGATACAACGATGACATCTTCCATTTTCTTTTCATTAATATAGTTTGCAATAATGGAAGCACCCATCAAATGGTCTACTGGCACATCAAAGAAACCTTGAATTTGGCCTGCATGAAGGTCTACGGTTACAAGGCGAGTCACACCAGCAGTTTGTAATAAGTCTGCCATTAATTTTGCTGTAATTGGTTCTCTACCACGAGTTTTTCTATCTTGGCGAGCATATCCATAATATGGTACAACGGCTGTGATATGACGAGCGGATGCACGTTTTAATGCATCTGCCATGATGAACAATTCAACTACATTATCATTCACTGGATAGCTAGTAGGTTGCACGATAAATACGTCTTTACCACGTACACTTTCATCAATCATGACTTGTACTTCCCCATTATTGAAGCGACCCACAAATGCTTCTCCTAATGGAAGGTCCAAATAATCACAGATTTCTTTGGCTAATGCTGGATTTGCATTACCTGTAAAAACTTTGAGTCGTTTACCATCTTCTAATGCCATGTCATTACTCCTCTAAAACAATTGACTTACAATTTGATGCACAAAGGCTCTCTATATATTGTACTTCATTTTCTCAATTTTGTGTAAACAATTTTATGAAATTTCCATACATTTTTATTTTTTGAAAGTATCCTCTGTTACCCAGTTCTCTTTTACCACTTGGCGAGCCCGTCCAAATGCCAACCCACGGCTTGGTACATCCTTCGTTATGGTAGATCCGGCTGCTACGTAACTTTCACTACCAATCGTCACAGGCGCTACTAAGTTGGAATTACAACCTACAAACACGCCATCTTCAATTGTGGTACGGTGTTTCTTCTTACCATCGTAGTTGACAGTAATAGTACCACAACCAATATTCACCTTGGATCCTACATCACTGTCGCCAATATAGGACAAGTGCGGAAGTTTTGTACCTGTACCAACCACGCTATTTTTCACTTCTACGAAGTTACCGATTTTCACCTTATCAGAAAGCACTGTATCTGGGCGCAAATGAACAAATGGTCCAATCACTGTATCATTCTTGATTTCACAATCATGCGCGTAAGAATCATGAATGTGATTATTATCTCCTACAATCACATTGGATAAACGTGTATTAGGCCCCAAAATATTATTCGTACCTACAACCGTGTTGCCTTCTAAGGTTGTATTAGGATAGATAATCGTATCTGGTCCAACCACCACTTCTGGGGCAATGTATGTGCTATGTGGATCTACTAGAGTAACACCAGCTTCCATTAACGCCAAGTTTGTGCGGTTACGTAAAATCAATTCTGCTTGTGCTAATTGTAAACGGCTATTTACCCCTAGGGATTCGTCGCTGTCCATCGTCATATACGCACTCACTATTTTGCCTGCTTTCACAAGGATGCTCACCACGTCTGTAATGTATAATTCTCCTTGTGCATTGTCATCTGAAAGTTGCTCTAAACAAGGCCATAATTCTTTGGAGTCAAAAATGTACATACCTGTGTTCACTTCGTGCACTTTTAATTCATCTAGTTTGCCATCTTTTTCTTCCACAATGCGTTCTACGGACTTAGATTCATTGCGAATGATACGGCCGTATCCATACGGATTATCCACATACGCTGTTAATACTGTGGCTGCAGCCCCTGTTTCTTTATGGTGAGCCAACAATTGTTCCAATGTCTGTTGCGTTACTAATGGTGTATCGCCACACAACAACAAAATTAGTCCTTCATGATTGCCCAACACAGATTCTGCTTGTTGTACAGCATGACCTGTGCCTTTTTGCTCTAATTGTGTGACGTATTCCGCACGGTCACCTAAGTAAGCTTTCACATCGTCGCCACCGAAACCAACGATGACCACATTGCGCTGTGCCCCTACCGATTGAGCCGCTTCTAAGACACGTTCCACCATCGCTTTACCTGCCACTTTGTGCAATACCTTTGGGAGTTTAGATTTCATGCGTGTCCCTTTCCCAGCCGCTAAAATCAAACCTACTAATTTATTCATATGCATCCACCTTTATCGTATTCAATCATAATTATAGATAAATTTAGCATACCATATTGTGGAAGATTTTTCGACTATTAATTATAGTATGTATCTCCTAACATGAGTGTATGATACACGCTAGGATACTATACTTTGGTATCTCCCTATACGATTAGCTACCCTTGTCATCTTACGATGGAGTGTCTAATAACCATTCTAATACATTTCTCTGTTGAATCCCATTATAGCTTGCATTCTTATTAATCACATCGAAGGTTAATAGGAACTTAGGATAATGATCTTGTATTTGTTCTAACGGCTTTAACTCTCGTTCTAACGTATGGGGGTCTAATACACTTTGACTTACTTGGTAATATTCGATGGTCCCATGTTTTTGGACAATAAAATCTATCTCACCTTTTTGTAGATGACCTACATACACCTTGTACCCTCTACGTATGAGTTCTAAAAATACGATATTTTCTAGTATATGTCCTGTATCTTCGCCACGATTGGGTAATAAGAATTGTTTTAGCGCTACATCCGCTGCATAATATTTTGCATTCAGTTGTAATACTTCTTTTCCTCGTACATCATATCTATTGACTTGATACATTAACAACGCATCTTGTAACGATGATATATATCTCTCAATAGTCCGACCATCCACTTTTCGACCGGCACTAATGAGCGAGTTTTTAATCTTTGTAGGATTAATTAAGCTACCAATATTGGCAAACAAATATCTTACTACACTTTCCAATAATTGAGGATCTCCAATTTTACTGCGAGCAATGATATCTTTCAATACAATGGTGTTAAATATGCCCTGTAAATAATCTAGTATCATTGGCAGATTATCCCCTAATGTTAACGCACCGGGGAAAGAACTATATTGAATATATTTTTGATACAATTCCTCTAATGATGGGTGCTCATCGTTTCCATGGGCTTCACAAAATTCTTTGAATGAAAGTGGTAACATATCTAGCTGTACATAGCGTCCAGACAATAAAGTGGCCATTTCAGAAGACATAAAATACGCATTAGAACCCGTGATGTATACCTTCACCTTATCTTTGATATACAAACTATCCACTACTTTTTCAAAATTAGGCACGTGCTGTATTTCATCAAGAAAGATGTACATCTCCTGATTAGGTATCAGTCGTTCTAAAATATATTGATATAAAATGCGATACTCTTGCAAGTGCTCATACTCTAAATCTTCAAAATTAATACTTATAACCTGCTCTGGTTGAACACCTTGAGCTAACAACTCATCCTTATACAATTGAAAGAGCGTAGACTTACCACACCGACGGATACCAGATACAACAATCATCGCATCCGTCTGTCTATGATTACGCAGGAAATCTAAATATTGTTTTCGTTCAATTAACTTCATATGTTCCCTCCTTTGTGTTGTGGATTTAATTACAAATCTAGCTTACTATTTATTGTTTTATGGATTCTATAACATATTTTTACAATTATTATATTATTTTATGGAATAGAATGTAGTTTTTTATTTATTTTACCATTTTTGTGGAGTCTATGACAAATTTTATACTTTCTTATACTACTGTATGTTATAGAATGTTGTTTTTATGCCAGTAACATCTATGATATAACCCTATGTACTTTCATATTGTGAATAATTAAACTTCTATATTATTACCAGAAACATAACAAAGGAAAGCCCATGCTTAGGCTTTCCTTTGTAACTTTTACTAGCACATTCTACTAGTGCCTATTCTTTTATTAGTATTGAAATATCTGTTTATGCTTTATCAGCATCCGCATAGATTTTTTGTACCCCTCTGTTGGATAAGTAGCAAGAGAACATACAAAGAACTACGCCCACTAGCAATGTGTAGAAACCCATGTCCCAGCCCCAATGGTCTACAACAAAACCAAAGAGTGTTGTTCCTAATGAACTACCCACGAGGTAACTCATAAAACCACGCAAGCCTACAGCAGATCCTAATGCAAAGGTTGGAATCACTTCCATCGCTTGTACAGGGATCATAGATTGCGGGATGTAAATCAAGCATCCTGTAATACAAGCAAACACAGTAGCCCATAAAATACTATCAGAGTTCATATACCCAATAACGCAAGCAAAGATAACTACCAAGCAATAAATTGGTAATTGCATAATGCGACCTTTGAAGTATTTATCTACTAAGTAGCCTGCCAAGATAGTAGATGGAATAGCAGCCCATTCAAACAACATGTAAGCTACACTCATCTCTGTTTTTGTAAAACCTTTTACTTTCAGTAAGTATAAAGGAATCCAGGTAATCATGCCAAAGCGTACCATGTATACGAATACGTCGATTAATACCAAATACCAAGAGTTTGGATTTTTAAACACAAAGTTGTAAAACACTTGGAATGCATTCATATTCTCTGGTTTGCCCGCTGCCATTTTAGCAGATTTTTGTCCTGCCGCTTCCTCTTGGAATACTTCCTCTACAGTTGGCAATCCTTCTTCGGTTGGGCGCTTACGAACAAAATACAAAACTAATAAGACACAAATAGCGGCCAAGATAGCTGGTACTGCAAATGTACCGATTCTCCAGTGCTCTGTTCCTAAATAGCCAATCGCTACACCCACGATAGGTGCCACAATGCCACCACCTAAATTGTGGGACATATTCCAAATCGTACTAGCACGACCCCGCTGAGATCTTGGAAACCAATAGCCTACCGTAATGATTGACGGTCCTACACCCATTCCTTGGAATAAACCTAATAAAATAACGAGTCCGATGAATAAGGAATAATGTGTGGTGAATCCCATCAATACATTTAAGATGACGCATAAAGTCAAACCGATAGCCATAAAATACTTCGGATTTGCTTTATCTGCCAACACAGACATGAATCCCTTGCTAAGTCCGTATGTAATCAATAAACAGCTAGATAATAACCCTAATTGCGTTTTACTTAAATCTAGCTCACCAGATAAATACGGCAACGCTAAATTGAAATTACTACGCACTAAATAATAGGCTGCATATCCAATCCATACACCAATCAAAGAATTCATTTGCAAGCGTAAAAATCGACTTTTTACCTCTTGACTAACAACTTCCATACTAACGCCTCCTTTACATTGTATGTCATGGCATAGTATATACCTTTTTTAGATGATAGGCTAGTAGTTTATTTCTGAAAGAATCTCATCTATTCTTAGGAATGCCTATATATTTTTCTGTGAGGAGTACACAAAACGCCATACAATTCTAACTACATGTAGTCAGAACCATATGGCACTATGCACTTCATCTATGGTAATGCATAGATACCCTATACTGATAAGGTAGGTATAGAG
>CALGLI010000082.1 GCA_937930265.1 uncultured Veillonella sp.
GTATATGTAGTTGTGTTGCCATAATAGCCTTCAATAATGATTTCAAATTCTGAGTCTCTATATTCATCTATAAATTGTTGTAAACCAATAGACTTTCCATTGAAGCGTCCTTCACCTAAGGTTTTGTTAAATATCAATACATCGCAAAGGTCGATATCACATTTTTCAAAACATATTTCACCTGGGTATGATCTTTCTTCACCTTCCACAAATTCATATATTTTATTAACTTGTAACGTCAAAGTTTCGTTATAATATGTGATTTCTTTCACCCTACTATCATGAAGGCTGAATATGATGTTGCTATTTCTATCGTGTATAAACTTCATACTGTTACTCATAATTTCACCTTAATATGTTTAGTTATTATAGTTCTCATCATGTGTATACTCTTTATAACCTTCTATAAATCCAGTGCTGTTTCATCCAAGAGAAAGTCCTCTACTCCAATATATAAAATTCCATCATCATCAAATCTAGGCACTATGTTGTTTCTAACTATAACAATTTTCTTAAATGAATCTCCCGTTCTTCTCAAGGATTCCGTTTCTTGAACTTGTTTTTCTTTTGTATCAACATTAAGTGCCGATTGAATATAATATCTATTACTTCCTCTATTGATAATAAAGTCTACTTCTAAATTTTTTCTAACCGTTTTTTTATTCTCATCTTTATAGTTATATTCCACAACCCCAACGTCTACATTTAGTCCCCTCATACGAAGTTCATTA
Source organism: uncultured Veillonella sp. (assembly GCA_937930265.1). Classification (GTDB taxonomy): domain Bacteria; phylum Bacillota; class Negativicutes; order Veillonellales; family Veillonellaceae; genus F0422. The sequence goes on from CALGLI010000082.1 coordinate 732, forward strand.
TATATTACATTTTCCATAATATGTGACTGCTCATTCTGTCTGAAATTTAGCCTTGCATTTCTAAGCCCAATATCTGAAAAATAGTATTTATACGGAGATGATATATATTTCCTTCCTTTCACATCATATCTTCTAGCTTTTTCAATTAAAAAAGCATCAATAAAATACTCCAAGTAATTACTTACTGTAAGCTGAGATATCTTTATATTTTTCTCTGACATAAAAGTATTCGCCAACTTAGTTGGGTTAGATAAAGAACCAATAGATGAAGATATAATATCTAACAAATCGTCCATGATAGATGCATCTTTAAGAACTTTATTACGCTCCATTACATCTTTAATATAGGTGCTTGTAAAAACATTTTTCAAATACTCACTCTTTTTTTCATGATTACTAATCTGTACAGTCATTGGCATGCCACCGTACAGACAATATTCATCAAAAGCCTTTCCCTTGTCTCCTTTATAACATGAATAAAATTCTGCAAATGAAAATGGATATACTCTTATTTCATCACCACGATCTCTAAACTGCGTCAGCACGTCTGATGAAAGCATCTTTGAATTACTGCCAGTAATATATACATCTACATTCGGAATTTTCATAAGCCCAAGTACCAAATCAACAAAGTTTACCCTTGAGTCGGTGCCTTCCAGATATGGATTAGAAATTTCTTCTACAAATTGAATTTCATCTATAAAAATATAATATTTAAGTCCATTATCTTGTATTTTATCTCTTAAATAATTATCTAGCTCTATTGGATTTCTATATTTGATATTCCTCAAACTATCGAGTGCAATCATTATAATTTGATCTTCACTCACTCCACTGGAAAGCAGATACTTCCTATATAACTCAAATAAAAGATAAGATTTTCCACATCTTCTAATGCCTGTAATAATTTTTACTCTTCCATTATCTTTTTTTTCGATAAGTTGATTTAAATATCTTGGTCTTTGTACTTCCACTCTCATACCTCATTTAATAATATATTGTAAATACGCATTTTTATTAAATCTATTTACTATATTATAGCATTCTTAACCGACAACTCCAATTAGTACTTTTAAAATAAATGCGTATTTACTACTTTTAATTAAATCATTGTAAAATAAAGCAAAAAACGCCACACACTTTCACCCTACAATAAAGTATGAAAGTACATGACGTTTCTAATAGATATGTAATTGTCTAATGCGTTACTACCCAAAGTACCTTAACTTATAGATTAGTGTGTACTTTTAGAATCATTGCGACGGCAAATGCCAGCAAAGATAGAGCCTGTAAAGTTATGGATAATAGAGAACACGGCGCCTGCTACGGCTGCTTGTGGTGTAAAGTGTTTCAATGCCAAGCTAGCTGCCAAGGCAGAGTTTTGCATCGCCACTTCGATTTGCATAGCACGACGATCGACCGTTGTTGAACCAAATAGTCGACATACAATGTAGGTCACCACATATCCGCTCACATTTTGCAATAAGCACGCTAAGAAAATCATCACGCCATGAGCTAAGATATTATCGCGGCTCACGGCAGTGACGCCAGCTAATATGATCAGCACAGCTACGGCACCCACGGTTGGTAATACTTCTTTCACAGGTTCAATGCGAGAACCAATGAAATAGTTCACAATAATTCCTAGTGCAATTGGCACGGCAATGATTTTCACGATGGACATGAACATTGGCCAGAATGCAATATCTACGGTTTGTCCTGCATATAAGACGATGAAGATTGGTGTTAATACTGGCGCTAATAAAGTGGATACTGTCGTGGCAGATACGGACAACGGCACATTACCATTTGCCAAGAATGTCATCACATTGGATGCGGTGCCACCTGGGGCAGCTCCTAACAAGATAAATCCTAAGGCGATTTCAGGTGGAAATCCAAACAAGTTACCCCCTAACCAACCTGCTAGTGGCATCCACAAAAATTGAATCAAGGACACCAAGATCACTTGCCACGGTTGTTTAAATACGTCTAAAAATACTTTCCCTGTTAATGTTAAGCCCATACTGAACATAACTAATTGTAACAAAGGAACTGTTTGTTTCGCTGCGTCCATGAATACTTCTGGCACTAAGAATGCGATGACTGCCACAGCCAACACAATCCATGCTAGGTAATCATTGAACAAGCGATTGATACTACGAATAAAATTCATATGTAACCTACTTTCTATAAAACATGAGAACTTTACAATTATAGCAAATCTTTCGCTCTAATAAAAGTCATTTATCTTAAATTTATAATATATTTGTCTTCTTATACATTACAGCTATAAGCATATATGCTATCCTGCATGGTATATATTGTCTAACATAGCCCAGTTAAAAGTTTACTATTCTACATCTATACGTATATGTCAAAAACGAGATAGGTCGTACTAGCATTTCATAGTTTGGCTAGTTCCCTATCTCGTTCTAATCCCCATTTTTGAAAACAAGTGGACTCCCCTACACATTAGAAAGGGGAAATTCATCTCCAAATATCCTCTACCTTCGTTTAGCTTTCTAAAAATCGTTTGATCGCCGGATTTTCCATCATCTCCGCTTGTTCTTCTGGCGTAATGACTTGCACCTTATCTCTGTCCACGTTGACCAAGCAGAGGAATCCTAAATGATCTCCTTGGTTCGCTCGAAATTGATGAGCCATCAATTTAGGGATTTCAATCATATCTCCTTCTTGTACGTCTTCCACTGTATCACCTAGTAAACATTGGCCTTTTCCACGGAAGATCATCACCATGTGCGTATGCTCATGGCGTTCCATAGTACTGTAACCACCTGGTTGTACCTCAAAATAGCGAAATTGGCATGGAATATCCCAAGCCCCGTCAAAGAGGACTTGTCGAGTCACATCTTTGAAAGGGCTATTATCTTGCTTATACACCAAGATGTCTACGCCGTCCCATGTGTATGTTTCTTCATTAAATTTACGTATCATAGTGGCTCCTACAAAAGGGCTATCTTGGAATCAAATCACCTCCAGATAGCCCTTCATCGTATTCTAATATCACTTGGTAACTATCGCACCAAAATATCTACGTCATTCTATGCTTATTTAAATATTTTTTTAATGGCTCCCAAAATACCACCATGCGTATGCACATAGTCTTTCACAGATTCCACTTCAAAACCTGTTTCGTCAATAGCTGCACGAATGGTTGCTTCATCCGTTTTAGTATGGTCAAAGCGAATGCGCACTTCTTTTGTTTTTAAATCTACAGTAGATTCCAGTACCCCTGGTAAACCACGAACTGCACCATTCACAGTATTTTCACAGTTCACGCACATCATGCCTGGCACGTGAAATAATTTTGTAGTCACATTACCTGTACTACCACAACCGCAATCTTTACACATAGGTCCTCCTAATTATTTTGTTTATGACTATTTGTAGCACCTGCATCTACATCAATCGTTTCTGCTTTTGCAGGCTCTTCTTTAGCTACTTTTTTATCACCACTAACAGCATCTTTAAATTCATTAATACCTTTACCGATGGCCTTACCAATTTCAGGTAATTTTTTAGGCCCAAAGATAACAAGAGCAATAATTAAAATAAGAAATAATTCTTGTGTACCAAAATTAAACATATGTATCACCTCGTATTTCACATCAACTAGCTCTTATGAGCTGCTTCATCTACATACCATTCCACTGGCTCATGGGTTAACACCGCACCTGGTAAACAATGGTCTACTCGATCTTCCCAAGAATATTCTTCATATTCTTTACGTTGACGAAGTACACGAGCTAAGGCTGCTTCTTTGGAAGCCCCTACCACTGTGAACCACACAGATTTTGCATTCACTAACATTGGGAATGTCAATGTTACACGCTCCCATACTTTGCCGTCTTTCACAGCTACAACCATACGATCACGTTCGTACAAAGCTTCAGATTTAGGGAATAGGGACGCTGTATGTCCATCATCACCTAAGCCTAGTAAGACTAAATCTATGGACTCCTTTTCTGTGCGCTTCAAGACCATTTTTACTTCTTGTTCATATTTATCTGCTGCTTCCTCCACAGTACCATTATTCGTTGGTACTGGATAATAGTGAGCCGCTCCCATGATGTTCCCAAATAAGCGATCTTTTGCACGGCCAAAATTATTATCTGGATTCGACTGTGGCACAAATCGTTCATCTACCCAAAGGAAGAAAATATGCTCCCAATCGATACGATTTGTATACTCATCAGAATCGAGCAAAGAAAACAATGCATTTGGTGTAGTCCCTCCAGAAACAGCCACCACGCAAGCACCTGTGTCTGCAATACATGTATTTGTATAGATTAAAAATCGATCGGCCACTGCTTTTGCCACGTCATCTCCTGTAGGAAATGCATGAATTATATCTCTCGCCACGACCAAGATCCTCCTTCTAATAACTCTTCTGCTTCTTTTGGTCCCTCACTGAAAGCTGGGTAGAAGCATAACGGTGTTTCTTCATCATTTCGTTCCCATGCCTCAATCAATGGCTTAAATAACCGCCAAGATTTTTCTACCGCATCATTGCGAACGAATAGTGTTTGGTCTCCTAATAAACCATCTAAAATCAATCGTTCATAGGCATCTGGAATGTCTGCTAATTCCTTAGAATTGCTATAGGAAAAATCCATTTCTAGGGTGTTAACACTCAGCTTAGAGCCTGGAGATTTTACCTCTAAGGACAATCCCATTCCTTCATTTGGTTGCATGCGAAGAACCAATACGTTTTGGTTAAAGTCTTTCGCATGAAACGGTTTAAAAATGGAGTGCGGAATTGGTTTGAAAGTAATAGCAATTTCACTCGACTTCTTCGGTAATCGCTTCCCTGTGCGCAAGTAGAACGGCACATCACGCCATCTCCAGTTATCGATGAATAATTTTAATGCCACATAGGTTTCTGTCGTTGATGTAGGTGGCACATTTTCTTCCTTCCGATACTCTGGGGCTGGACGTTCTGTATTACCAGAATCTGCATATTGACCACGTACTGCGATATCACCTAATTTTTGACGGTGCAAACTGCGAATAGAGGAAATCAATTTAGCAATTTCATCACGGTAATCATCGGCATTAAAACTAGCAGGTGGTTCCATCGCAATCAAAGATAACACTTGAATCATATGGTTTTGCACCATATCTCGTAAAGCGCCTGCCCCGTCATAATAGCCAGCACGTTTTTCTACACCTAACTCTTCGGCTACCGTAATTTCTACACGTTCAATATATTTACGATTCCAAAGCGGTTCAAATATAGCATTGGCAAATCGAAGCATCAAAATATTTTGCACCGTTTCTTTCCCTAAATAATGATCAATACGATAGGTTTGTTCTTCCGTAATATATTGCTTCAATGCTTCATCTAATGCGATAGCGCTTTCTAAATCATGTCCAAAAGGTTTCTCAATGATCACTCGGGACCAAGAACCTACTTCTTCTAATAGCTTTGCACCATGTAATTCACGTACGATAGGTTCAAATAACTCTGGTGGCATGGCTAGATAAAATAAGGCATTACCACCTGTGCAATGAACAGCTGCCACACGCTCTAATTCTTCACGCAACGCTACATACGTAGACGGCTCTGTATATTGACCTGCTACATAGGAAAAGCGCTCAATAAATGCCTGTTCTTCTGCACTTGGTTCACGGTCACCTAAGATAGATGTTTTCACTTGTTCACGAAATTCATCGTGGCTCATGGCTGTACGCGCTACGCCTACTACGGCTACCTTTGGTGAAAGTAAGCCCCGTTGAAATAAGGAATAAATAGCCGGCAATAATTTACGTTTTGTCAGGTCTCCAGAGGCCCCAAAAATAACAATGGCACCGGCCCCTGGTGTATGTTCAATACATAATTCTTCTTTTACATTATAGGACACATTCATGGCGAATCTCCTCTTACATTATTTCCTAATGGAAACACTAATACTGTATCCTTTATTATAGCACAAACACCGCCCTTGACAATGGTTATCCTACTTTGACTTTTTCATTTTCATAGGGTATAATAATTAAGCACGATTTGTGCGAAGTTTTATTAATCTATGAGGTGATAATCACATGGCAACGAGAAGAGAAGCACGATTTAAGTTATGCCGTCGCTTCGGTGTGAACGTTTTCGGTCACGCGAAGGCTTTAAAACGTGTAAAAAAAGACCAACGTCAAAAGAAAATGTCTGAATATGGTCTTCAATTATTAGAAAAACAAAAAGTTAAAGCATACTACAACTTGCTAGAACGCCAGTTCGTACGCTATTACGATAAAGCGAAAAAAATGCACGGTGTTACAGGTCAAAACATGTTGAAATTGTTGGAATGCCGTTTAGACAACCTTGTATATCGCATTGGCTTCGGTAACTCCAT
>CALGLI010000083.1 GCA_937930265.1 uncultured Veillonella sp.
ACGGGGGTATATGCTAAGGGGGTACCATTGGAATTAGCCATACCAGAGAGTGTAGTAGATCAGGAAAAGGATTCTCGTGTATTACTTGAAAAAATTGGGGATACAGAACAAGAAAAAGATGGTATAATAAATATATCGAATTCTAATTGATGAAATCGAACACTAATGTATGATAGCGAGGTTAAGATGGAAACAAATCAACAAGAGTTGGAAACACAATTGTTAGCTGAACTATTTAAGGTCTTAGGTGATCCAACGCGGTTGCGTATTGTTAGACATCTGCTTTCGAAAGAAATGTGTGTGACTGAAATTGCAGATGCTATGGATATGGGCCAATCAGCTATATCTCATCAGTTGCGTGTGTTGCGTCAAGCAAGACTTGTAACATTCCGAAAAGAAGGAAAAACAGCTTGGTATCGCTTAAATGATGATCATGTGATTGTACTGATCCGTCAAGGGTTAGAACACGTCAGTCATCAATAGTAACTAAGTTAGAAAGGCGTAGAAACTGTAACATAATGTAAGGGGCTACATTGTGTTACAGTTTCTTTTATTTGAAAAAGGAAAACCCTATGCGTTGGCTCCTAAAGAAAACAACGCATAGGGGGTGTACGTTTATAAAGGGAATACATAATATGCCAGCAAAATAGCTAGTGGCATGGTGAAAGAAGATAGAACTGTAGTAGCCAATACGAGTTGTGTGGCCAGTTCTGGATTGTTGTTCATCTCTACAGCCATGAGCGCGGTATTGACAGCGGATGGGACGGAATAGGCGATGATGATACTTTGTGCAGCGATAGCACTTAATGGTGTATAATACATTGTCACAGGCAATACTACGATAAGTGCTAATACAGGGCCTGCGATTAACCGCAAGAAAGAAGTAATCATTACATCTTTCTTGATGAAGTTCCAAGGTGTACGGTTTAATTGTACGCCTAGGGTGAGCATAGCAGCTCCTACAAAGCAACGACCAAAGATGTCGAGAGGACCCCATAGAATGGTTTGGGTGAAATCAATAGGAATGTAATAGTGAGCGATAATAGATATAGGCACACAATATATAATAGGAATATGTAAGATGGTACGTAGTGATTCTGCCGTGCTTAATTTACCTTTTCCTGCTTGATAAAACCCTAAGGAATTACAGAAAATAGTTTGTATGATGAATGTAGCTATAATAGCGATGACCCCATCATGTAAATAGGGAGTACCACCATCAATAATATACGGCTCATTGGCAAATACAAAAGTGCCGAGAGCAACGCCAAGGTTACCAATATTAGAGAACATGACCGCATTGCGGACGATTTCTGTTTTTCCTAAATTGTAGCCTTGCCATTTCGCGACAAGCCCTGCTATCGCAGAATTGGCGAATAAGATGATGAGAGCACAGCCGAATATTTCAAAACTTTCATGGGTCAAATCGGTGACGTAAAAGGATTTTAAAATATAGGCGGGCAAAAATAGATAAAAGTTTAGCTTGCTCAAGGTGCGTAAGTCGAGGTGAAACCAGCGGTCTAAGAGGACCCCCATCAGTGTGAGTAATAGGATGGGGACGATACTAGTCAGTATGATGTGAAAAAATAAATCCATAGGTATAACCTCCTTAGGTTGTATAGTTGTCACCTCTATTGTACCACATATAACTAAAATCAATTTGCTTAATATCAGTTTTCTTGTATAATGAGAATATGTAGTAAGCTTCTAATTGTATATTATTTAAAAGGGAGGATATCATTATGAAGCGTAATTGGTTAATGGGTTTGCTTATGGCAGGTATGTTAGTATTAGCTGGCTGCGGTGGACAAGGCACTACATCGTCTACAGCACCATCTACAACAGAAACAATTACCGTATCTGCAGCTGCTAGTATGCAAGGGGCGTTGGAAGAGCTGAAAGCAGACTATGTGAAAAAACACAATTTAAAACCGGAACAAATCAATGTTGTGTATGCTGGATCTGGTACATTACGTCAACAAATTGAAGAGGGCGCACCATCCAGTATCTTTATTTCTGCGAATAAAAAGAACATGGACCAATTGAATGAAAAAGGTTTGATGGATAACATTCGCCCATTCGTAGCCAACACATTGGTGATGATCGTACCAAAAGGGAAAGATGCAGTTACATTGGACAATATTACGAATGCAAAACGCGTAGCTATCGGCACTGTAGAAACAGTACCAGCAGGTAAATATGCGAAAGAATCTTTAACAAAAGCGAATCTATGGGATGCAGTAGAACCTAATATCGTATTTGCAAAAGACGTAAAAGCAGTAGGTGCGTACATTGCAGAAGGCGCTGCTGACGTTGGTTTCGTGTATAAAACAGATGCTTTAGCATTGAAAGATAAAGTAGACATTTCTGCCACTGTAGATGCGAAGTTACATGCGCCTATTGAATATCCAATCGGTATGGTGAAAAAGAACCAAAATAAATTAGCAGAAGACTTCTATAACTATGTAACAAGTAAGGAAGCTAGCGAAGTATTAGCTAAATGGGGCTTCGCTGAACCGGCTCAACAATGATAGCTTTACAGTTATCCATCGAAGTCGCATTCTTGGCGCTCCTCATTAATGTGGTGGTGGGCCTCAGCCTTACCTATGTGATGAAGCGATATTCTTTCCCAGGAAAATCTCTGATTGATTCCTTCTTTACATTGCCCTTGGTATTACCGCCAGTGGTATTAGGCTTTGTGTTGCTTATCATATTTTCTCCTGGCAATGCCTTTGGAGCATGGCTAGAGGCTCACGGTATTCGAGTGGTGTTCTCTAAGTTGGGCGCTATCATTGCATCGGCAGTGGTCAGCTTTCCTTTGTTTTATCAATCGGTACGAACTGCCCTGGCGGCTATCGATCGAGATATGGAAGATGTAGCTCGCACTTTGGGGGCCTCGGAATTTCGTGTGTTTTGGACAATTTCACTGCCACTGGCATGGAAGGGAATCCTCAGCGGGTCCATCTTGTGTTTTGCCCGTGGCTTAGGAGAATTTGGCGCCACTATTTTGATTGCTGGAAATATTCCAGGTGTGACGAGAACAATGCCATTAGCCATTTATTCTCTTGTAGAATTTGGCGACTATAGTGGAGCTTTTGAACTTGTCATTTATATTTGTGTCTTAACATTGGGTCTTGTGTGGGCCATTCAAGGTCTTACCAAAGGTTCCCTCTTCTCAAATCGGTAAGGAGGTACTATGATTTCCTTTGACATTGTTATAGAACGAGGAACTTTTACGGTGAAAGCCCAAGGGACCTTGCGAGAAGGGATAACCACATTAATGGGACCCTCTGGGAGTGGAAAATCTACATTTTTGAAAGCTCTGTGTGGACTGTTGACACCGAAAGAAGGTAAGATTATAGCCAATGATGTGGTATGGTTCGAAAAGGGAAAGGTCACGCCTACCCAAGAACGACACATTGGCTATATGCCGCAAGGTAATATTGTGTTTCCTCATATGACGGTGGAGGAAAATATCCGGTACAGCAAACAAGGGTCTCCAAAGTTATTCGATCATATTGTGGAACGATTGCGATTGACACCACATCTCAAGAAGAAAGCCAAAGGCTTGTCTGGTGGGGAGCAACAACGAGTGGCATTAGGTCGGGCATTGTATTCTAAACCAGTACTTCTCATATTGGATGAACCATTGACGGCGTTAGATGTGAATCTACGAGCTCAGCTGCAACAAGATTTAGTGGCTATCATCTCTGAGTGGGGTATTCCTTGTTTATGGGTCACTCATAGTGAGGAAGAAGCAGCAGCAGTAGGGAATCATCGACTTATTTGTCGAGATGGAGTTATTGCAGAAGAGGTGTAAGGGGAAGGCGGGTTCATAAGGTGAATTGGGAAGTTCAGCTTCTATGCAATAGGACTGCCATAGATGAATCCATAGTACAACAGATGCAATACGACTGCGGTAAATGGACTTCATATTGCGATACAAGCTGTACGACTGCGGCGATAAATACGTGCACAATTAGAAAAATAGAATAATAGATAGGGTCATAGAGGAATGTTGATACACTTAGATCAGCATTCCTCTATATTAGCTTTGTTTTAGTTGTGAGTGAAGTTTATGTATCATTATAGTATGACAAAAATTATATGTACCTTACATAAATTTCTTTATTTCTTTACAGTAACGGCTCATATGAAGTATAATACTACTGATTATGACTATTTTTAACATACTTAGGCATAGTCAAAAGAACTGTCGAAACACATGCAAAGGAGGAACCAAATTCGTACAGGCGAATAGCGCAAGCACTGGAAAGAGACAGCTTTCACAGTGGACGAGGTAGAGGAGTATCGAAATTCAGCGGATGCCTCTCGGCTAGCTTCCGTCGTAGAAGTAGAGCAAAACACCGAGGTGACTGGGTGCACAAAAGCTACTTTCAGAAGCAACAGTAATGAATTAATCAAGGAGGTACATACCATGTGTGGTATCGTAGGATATATTGGATTTGAAAATGCAGCAGATTTTATGCTGGAAGGTTTGGAGAAATTAGAATACCGCGGATATGATTCTGCAGGGATTGCCGTAGTGGGCGAAAATAATGTGATTAAAGTACAAAAGAAAATGGGCCGTTTGGCGAATTTGGAAGCTGTGGTAAAAGCAGATCCGAACCAGGGTCATATTGGTATCGGTCATACTCGTTGGGCTACCCATGGTCGTCCAAGCGATATGAATGCGCACCCACACACAAGTGCAGATGGCAAATTTGCCGTAGTTCACAATGGTATCATTGAAAACTACATGCCATTGAAAGAAGAATTGTTGGCTAAAGGTGTTGAATTTACATCTGAAACAGATACAGAAGTAGTAGCTCACTTATTGAGCGATATGTATGATGGTAACTTTGAAAGTACTGTTCGCCGTATGTTAGATCGCATCGAAGGGGGCTACTCTTTAGTGATGGTTTGTGCGGATGAACCAAATAAAATCATTGCTACAAAAAAAGATAATCCATTGGTAGTGGGCTTAGGAAAAGGTGAAAATTTCATCGCCTCTGATATCCCAGCTATCATTCAACGTACTCGTGAAACATACATCATCAACGACAACGAAGTTGTTATTGTTACACCAGATAGCGTATCCATCACTGACCGCGCTGGCCAACCAGTAGAAAAAGACATTTACCATGTCACATGGAATGCAGAAGCGGCTGAAAAAGGTGGCTACGAACATTTCATGTTGAAAGAAATTTACGAACAACCAAAAGCGATTCGTGATACTCTATGTGGCCGTATTAATAAAGAAGCTACAGAAGTTGTGTATGATGAGTTAAACTGGACACCAGACATGGTAAAAGGCATCAAACGCATCTTGATTACAGCTTGCGGTACTGCATACCATGCAGGTTTGGTGGCGAAATATTACATCGAGCAATTGGCACGTATTCCAGTAGAGGTAGACATTGCATCCGAATATCGCTACCGTACACCATTAACAGATGAAGATACATTGTGCATCGTCATCAGCCAATCTGGTGAAACAAGTGATACATTGTCTGCTTTAAAAGAGGCAAAACGTTTAGGTGCTAAATCTTTAGGTATTACTAACGTAGTAGGTTCTGCTGTATCTCGTGAAGCGGATCAAGTTATCTATACATGGGCAGGCCCTGAAATCGCCGTAGCTTCCACAAAAGCGTACACCACACAATTAGTAGCTTTATTGTTATTGGCTGTGTACTTAGGTCAATTGAATGGTCGCATCGATGAAGCGGTAAAACATGAGATTTTAACAAATTTACAAGAATTGCCTACATTGACTCATGAAATCTTTGAAAACGTAGACGAAATCAAAGCTTTTGCTAACCATTATGGTTATAAAGAAGATGCGTTTTTCTTAGGCCGTCTAATCGACTATGCAGTAGCGATGGAAGGGTCTTTGAAATTGAAAGAAATTTCCTACATCCATGCAGAAGCCTATGCAGGTGGCGAGTTGAAACATGGTACTTTGGCATTGATTGAAGAAGGCATTCCTGTCATTGCTTTGGCAACACAAGAGTCTGTACGTGAAAAAATGATGAGCAACATTAAAGAAGTAAAAGCTCGTGATGCTATCGTAATCGGTGTGGGTATGAAAGGTGACGAAGAATTGGCGAAATATGTGGACCATACTATCTTCGTGCCAAAAACTGACGCTTTCACAGTGCCTATCTTAGCCGTTGTGCCATTGCAATTGTTGTCCTATTATGCAGCTATCACTCGCGGTGCTGATGTAGATAAACCAAGAAACTTGGCGAAATCTGTAACCGTAGAATAGGAGATACTATGTCTGTTATATTTTCCGGAATCCAACCGAGCGGTGAGTTGACCATTGGGAATTACCTTGGTGCTCTTCGCAATTTCTTGACATTCCAAGACGACCATGAATGTTTTTACTGTATCGTGAACCAACATGCGATTACAGTACCACAAGATCCAAAGGATTTAATCCACAATACTCGAAGCCTGGCTGCCTTATACTTGGCAGTAGGCTTAGACCCTAATAAAGTAACCTTGTTTGTGCAATCCGAAGTGCCTGCCCATGCGCAGTTGGGTTGGATTTTAACAACCCTAAGCTCTATCGGCGAGTTAGAGCGCATGACCCAGTACAAAGATAAATCGGCAAAACAAGGGGAAACCATACCAGCTGGTTTGTTGACATACCCACCATTGATGGCGGCAGACATTTTGTTATACCAAACCAATTATGTGCCTGTAGGGGATGATCAACGGCAACATATTGAGTTAACTCGTGACTTGGCACAACGTTTTAATTTCAAATATGGCGAAGTCTTCACCATGCCAGAAATTAAAACCACTGTAGGTGGCGCTCGTGTCATGTCCTTGCAAGATCCAACGAAGAAAATGAGTAAGTCCGATGATAATAATTGGGCGACCATCCGCTTGTTGGATACGCCAGATGTAGTGGTGAAAAAGATTAAAAAAGCAGCAACTGACTCTGAAGGTGTAGTGCGTTACGATAAAGAAAAACAGCCAGGTATTTCCAATTTGATGGGCATTTACAATGCCTTAACAGGAGATTCTTTTGAGGCTATTGAAAGCATGTATGCTGGTAAAAATTATGGAACTTTC
>CALGLI010000084.1 GCA_937930265.1 uncultured Veillonella sp.
CAATCCATCTCTTTATGTTTCGCCAAAGCACCTTCGTAATCATCTACATAGAATGCTACATGGAATTCATTGTCCCCTAAATTATATGGTCTATCCCAATCACGTAACCACGTTAACTCTAAACGATGTGGATTCGTGCCATCTCCTAAATAGACGATTTTAAAAGATCCGTCTTCGCCGTCAATATGACCGACTTCTTCTAACCCTAATGCGTCTTTATAAAAGGATAAACTTGTATCCAAATCTTTCACATTAATATTATTATGAGCAAAGCTAAATTTCATACTTCCTCCTTAATTCCTAGTAAATAACAGTATTATTCTAACATAGGTACTACGGGAATACAATCACTGTACTTGAAAGTAGGCCCTGCTCCCCTCATCAGTTTTTGTCACTACCAAGTGTGCACCAATTTGTTGTTGTAATTCCGGTACATGGGATATAATCCCCACCACTCGACCTTGGGATTGTAATGCCACCAAAGTTTCCATTGCCACATCTAAGGTATCTGGATCCAAAGTGCCAAACCCTTCATCAATAAACATGGTATCCAAATGAATACCTCCCGCATAGGATTGGATGACATCCGCTAATCCCATAGCAAGCCCTAAGGATGCCAAGAAAGTTTCTCCACCGGACAAAGTGTTCGCAGGCCGACTCGCTCCCGTATAGGCATCAAAAACAGAGATATCCAATCCTCGGGCACCACGACCACCTTCTTCTACGGACCGTTCCAATCGATAGCGACCACGACTCATATCATGAAGTCGTAAGTTCGCTGCACTCAATACTTCTTCTAGAATAGCGCCTAATACATAGCGCTCAAAGCTGACACCTTTCATACCTGAATCACCGCCATTGGCCAAATCAGCTAAGCCAAAAATAAAAGCCCGACGGTCCGACAACTCTTTGGTATCCGCTTCTAACTTGGAAATCTCTTGGATAGTTTTTTCCTTGGCAGTCACTTGTGATTTCAAGGTACCAATAACTTCCCCTAGATTTTTCAATTCTTGTTGTAATGCTTCCACTGACTCCTTCGGAATCTCTTCAGGTACCGTAGCATAGGATGCCAAGTCCTGTTGCACTCCTTCTAAGAGAGATGTTAAACGCAACGATTCGTTGTGATAGGCGCTAAAGGTCTCTTTCCAAGTTGGCAACTCATCAAAGGCGGTCAATTGCTCCTTGAAGGTGCACATCGTGAGAGATTCCTCTTGCAACACCTGTTCCATCTCCTGACTCATGCCATCTATATCTCGGGCCATCTGACTCTGTTGCTCTTTGAGGCTCCCCAGCTCTGCTGTAAGGGCTGTCTTTTTCTCCTGACACTTTTGTCGCCCTTCGTCCACCTCTTTACGGTCCGTTTCATACCATTTCAAAGATGCTGCCAACCCTTTCACCTCTGTCATATAGGATTCTACTGTGAAAGGGGCAATACTAGTTTCAATACGACTCATTTCTGTTGTTACATGCTGCACTTCCTGTTGTAAGGACTCGATTTGTCCCTCTAGAGTTCTCAATTCAAGTTGTTTTTCGTGAACCTTGCCTTCCTCAGTTTGTATGGTCTGTTTCAGTGTTTCTAAACTTTTTTCTAATGTTAGTTTTCTAGCTTCTGCTCGGACTAACTTTTGTTGTATCAATTTGAAAGTATTATCTAAATCCTTTTCATTAACATTCGCATCCCACCAAGAGAGGCGTGCCGCTACTATTTCTATCTCTTTAGCTTGTACCAGAATATCCAAGATAGTCCCCAGTTGCAAGATAGACTCTCTTTGAACTCCTACTGTTACCTTTGGATAGGTTTCACACAAACGATTCCATTCTTGGCAATACCGCTCCACTTCTTCTTCGCTGTGAGTTAACTTAGTTTCTGTGGTTGCCACCTGTGTTTGACTCATTTGGAACTCCTCACGAAGTCGATCCACTGTTTCACGCACAATGTCTTCCGACGGAGCTTGCGCTAGCTGTGGATGGTCCAAAGAACCACACACGGGACATGGCGCTTGCTCTTCCAATTGCAAACTCACTTCATAGGCTTGGTGTTGTCGCAACAACTGCTCATTATGATGATATAATCCTTCACGAGTCTTGTACACCTGACGTTCTTTATCTAACTGTTGACTTTGAAGAGTTCTAACATCCCATGCCGTTTGGAGTTTCTTTACAACCCCCTTTAAGGAGTCCCACCAACTGCGCAATTCACTAGTACATAGTTTTTCCTCACTTACGGGCACATAGCTTTGTAGCTCACAATTCATCTCAGCCAGGGTATGACGTTTTCCTTCCAAGTCTTCCTGACTAGTTCCTATCTCCTGTTGCAAAGTTTTGTGTGCTTCCACCTGCTGTGCAACAGCTCCCTCTAGTGCAGTCCGTTTTTCTAAGAGTTCACGATACCGTTCTACCTCTTGTTGCATCCCCTGTAATTGGTGGTATTGCTCTTGCTGTTTAGCATAGACATCTTCTTGGGATATCAACCGCTGAAATTGAGTGTCCCACTCTTGCAAAGTAGTCCCCACAGATTGCAAGTCCTTCTCCAAGATGTCTACCTTATCTTGATTTTTTCTGAAAGTTTCCTGTAATTTATCATATTCCTTCATGCGAATGCGAACTTCTTGCAATCGTTCCCAACGGCTAATGGTCTCTCCTAAGGCAATGTGTGCCACTTCTCCCTCTTGATGGGTAGCTAGGGCCTGACTATATTGCTCCTTACGCGTCACCAAATTAATGTAGCTTTCATACTTAGCATAGGCTTTTTGTAAGGTATCACATTCCTTCTGTTTTTCCTTGCGCTCACATTCACGAGCCCCTAATACTGTACGTTCTTCTTTCACCAATGCCACTAAATCTGGTAGTGTATCCACCGCATAGGTGCCTAATAAAAACCCC
This sequence comes from uncultured Veillonella sp., assembly GCA_937930265.1. Classification (GTDB taxonomy): domain Bacteria; phylum Bacillota; class Negativicutes; order Veillonellales; family Veillonellaceae; genus F0422. The sequence goes on from CALGLI010000084.1 coordinate 2,884, forward strand.
ACCTTTTGTAACGTATCTTGAATCCCTACAGTAGCCTTGGTCAATTCTTCTTTCAGTAAGTCTTGCATGCGTTTATACACAGAGGTTTTAAAAATCGTATGCAATAGCACTTCCCGCTCTGAAGTAGGTGCCACTAAAAGTTTTCTAAAATCTCCTTGTGGCAACAGGACGACCTGCAAGAATTGGTCTACTCGAAATCCGATAATCTGTTGTACATAATCACGGATTTCTTGCGCTTTCGTAGTGAGCAATTTCCATTCTTCATCGATCCATTCGCTGATAGCTGCCGTTGCCAATACTGTTCTTGTACCAGTGCCACGTTTTTTCTGCAATTCCTGTTTCGGGGTCCGCTCCATCCGATATCGATGGTCCCCCACCTGAAATTCAAATACTACTGCTGTAGGTGTGGTCGCATCTGCATAATCACTGCGCATATCGGCGCCATCACGAAGACCACCGCTAGTTTGACCATATAGAGCATACACAATGGCATCTAACACACTTGTTTTCCCCGCCCCCGTAGGACCAGTAATCAAAAACATGGATTGATTGTCCAACACAGAAAAATCAAGGATTACTTTCTTGGGGTACGGCCCAAAGGCGGTCATTTCTAATCGTAAGGGTCTCATGGTTCTTCCTCCCTTAATACGCGTTGCCACAAACCTTCCATATACGCTAATTCTTCCTGTGAAAGCTCTTCATTGCGAGCTTCCTTAGCAAATTGTGCAAATAAATCTCGCTCATTTAACTCTTTAAAACGCTTTGCCCCCGTTGTATCATGAATGACTTCCATGCGGCCCACCAATTCTAAGCGCATGCAATAGGGAAATACCTTGCGCAAACGACGCATTCCATCCACCACTGGTGCCGTATCAAGTAAGCGCACTTCCACATAATCATTGTGATGCTGTGAATGGAGACTTTCATCAGCTAATAGGTCGTCAAAATAACCAGTAAGACTGACAAATTGCCGGCGCCCTACGATAGGAATCTCGCTAATGGTGGTGTTTCCTTTGCCATCCATATCAACGATTGTGAAACTTTTACTATACCCCACCTCGTCAAAGGAATAGGTCAGCAAGGAACCACTGTAGCGAATATGATCCGCCCCAATTCGTTGCGGTTTATGCAAGTGGCCTAATGCCGTATAGTGAAAATCCTTAAACACAGTAGTCGGCACCTGCCCTGAGCCACCTACTAACAGAGGTCGTTCCGATTCACTTTCAGCACCGCCTGCCACAAAGGCATGAGCCATACAAAGACTGCGGTGCCTCTTAGAGCAACTCTTGACATAAGTCGACCATCGTGCGTAAGCATCTCCTATTGTACAATTGTATCGACATAACTCCCCTGATGTATCCTTCTCTTCGGTACATATATCACCAATATCTCCATCATATTCATGTGACGAATTTCCCAACCCCACAGCACTATCCATATCAAGACAAGCAAATAAATCTCCTGATTCACCTTGGGCACTACCTTTCTTAGAGGTATTACCCGTTTCTATCTTCTTTGAAGTATCTAGTGTAAGGTCTATCACGCCTAACCGGTTTAGCTCCATTTCCATATCTCGCACTTCCCCATAGGGCAATGCCCATACATCTAGTTGACCATGAGCATCTTGAAATGGTATGGGTTTCATCCCTTGGTGAGCATGTCCTAGCAAATGGATGCCATGTGTTTCCCAAGCACTACGTCCCATTGCTAGACGAGGGCCACTATCGTGATTACCCGAAATGGCCACCATGGGAATTTTTTCTGTAAATGCCAATCGATGCAGAACAGAGTCCCATAACTCAATGGCCTCAATGGGTGGCACGGATCGGTCAAAGACGTCCCCACTGAGGACCACTAGATCAATGTGCTCGTCTTTCAGCATAGGAAAGAATTGATGTTCCAACACATGGGCTTGATCTGTTGTTAAATGTTCATTGTAAAATAGTCGTCCTAAATGCCAGTCTGCTGTATGTAGTATGCGCATACTTACACCTCGTTTGCATAAATCTCCCGCAAGATACTGATTTCTTTCGCATATCCATCTAGTTCATTTGGTGTTTCTAAATAAAATGGTAAATGGCGTAATTTAGGGTGTGTAATAAAGTTAGCAATAGCCTCGATACCAATATGTCCTTCCCCAATTTTTTCATGACGATCTTTATGAGCACCCATAGGATTTTTAGAGTCATTCAAGTGAATGGCTTTCAAACGATCAAGACCTA
>CALGLI010000085.1 GCA_937930265.1 uncultured Veillonella sp.
GCAACACGTCGTTCCACAGCAGAAAAGTTGGATGCTCATGTAGATCCTAACGCATTGGTTATCGAACCCTACGCCAATCCATTCCGTACCTATTCCTTACGTACCGATTATGAAAGTTACAAAAAACTGTTCACTCAATCCGGCGTAGATTGCTACATTATGAATACAGGTTTCTTCTTGGATAAAAAAATTCCAAAAGAAGTGACATTAGCTTTGTTAGAAGGATTAGTTGAGGGTAATCTTAACTTTGAACCATTTTATAAATATGAGAACTTGCAATATGTAAAAGTGGAAGGTTTTGAACCTGATTTTACAGTTCGTGAGTACCATCATATTTTGCACAAAGCATTTGAGTTCCGCTATGATTACATTGAAAACTTAAAAGGAACAAAAGATGAGTTGCCAGACGAAGTATTAGATGTATTAAAAATCATTATGTAAGGGGGAACAGTGATGAATCAAACATTATCTTGGGGTTCTGTAGCCTTTATTGGAACTATGCTATTCGGCATGTTCTTTGGGGCTGGAAACTTAATTTTCCCAGTTCACTTAGGACAAGAAGCAGGTCAAGCCTTATGGCCAGCTATTATAGGATTTTTAGTGACCGCCATCGGTCTTCCATTCTTGGGTATTGTCGCTATGGGGGTGTCTCGTAGTAATGGCTTACAAGATTTAGTGAGCCGCGTACACCCTGTGTATGGTAAAATTTTTACCTTGTTATTGTACATCACGATTGGTCCTGCATTTGCCATTCCAAGAACAAGTACAGTATCCTATACTATCGGATTTGAACCATTCCTAGATGGTGTCAATCCAGACCTTGCCTTAGGCATATTCTCTGCAGTGTTCTTTATCATTGCTATTTTGTTCTCCTTGAATCCTGGTAAATTGATGACCTACATCGGTAAAGTGTTAACACCATTATTCTTAGTATTCCTAAGTATTTTATTGATCACTACCGTGGTTATGCCTATGGGCGATTACACGTCAGTAGCGCCACAAGGTGAATATGCCACACATGCATTCTTTAAAGGCTTTACAGAAGGCTATAATACACTTGACGTATTGGCATCTTTAGCTTTTGGTATTATCGTTATCCGTGCCTTACAAGGGGTAGGGGTCACAGAACCTAAGGACATTGCTATGGGCCTTGTGAAAGCTGGCTTCGTAGCGTGCTCCATTATGGCTGTTATCTACGGTTTCTTGGCGTACAGTGGTGCTACTAGTGTAACTACATTAGGTCTTGCTAAAAATGGCGGTATCACCATGGCACAAATGAATGCGTTCTATTTTGGTAATATAGGGGCTGTGTTATTGGCCATTATCGTTACATTGGCTTGTTTAAAAACTTGCGTAGGTTTAATTGGTGCTTGTGGCGAAACATTCGATGAAATGTTCCCGAACACATTAGGCTATCGTGGCTATGCATACTTAACAACAGCAGTAGGCTTCTTAATTGCCAACGTGGGCTTAACAAAAATTATTGAACTCGCTATCCCAGTGTTGATGTTCTTGTACCCATTGTCTATTACCATCATCTTATTATCCTTTGCAGCACCTATCTTCAAAGGAAGACAAGCGGTATATGCATGGACTACAGCATTCGCTTTATTTGCAGCATTAGGTGATGCGATGGCAACAGCGCCAGCATTTATCAACCAATCTGGATTCGCCCAATGGGCATTACCATATTATGGCATGCTACCATTTGCCTCCATT
>CALGLI010000086.1 GCA_937930265.1 uncultured Veillonella sp.
GCTTGTACGTTTGTTACTGGTTTATCTTTGCCAGCTACAGGGTTTTCTGTTGTATAGAACTTACCATCTGTATGTTTATACACACGATTGCCCTCTGCATCGGTGTACACAACGATAGAGTCTTGTGCTCCCCCTGTAATGGTGATTGTGCCACCTGTTTCTGTGACGGTCACATTACCAGCACCTTGCAAAGTAATCCGTTTATTTTGACCAGTCACCTCAGCTGGATTTACTTTTGTAGAGGCACCATTTTTCATAACCCCTAAATCCCATGTTACGGCATCCAATTGCGATTTATTCACTGCATCTTTTTTATCAACCCCATCAGCAAGATTCTTAATTGGCTTACTGTTCATGTTGATATTATCGTAGGAGATGGATGGGCCTGCTTCTGTTGTCGCATTATCCCCATTATATTTATAGGCAGTAAAAGTTCTAGATGCTAAGTCGGATTTTAAGCCAAGTAGTATTTTATTCCCTGTTGCATAGGTTCCAATGTTCTTGGTTTCCATGCGATTTGCACCAGATCCCCATTTTTCATTGGCGGTGCTACCTATCACTTCAACCTGTGGATTCTGTTTTGTTGGTGTAACTACACCATCATTATCACCTTTGAAAGTTGTTGTAAATACGTTATCTATGGCATTCTTCGCAGTATCCGATAAATTCATAGTGATAGTATTACCATCAGCATTTGATGTCAGGTATGTGCCATCGCCTTTTACAGTCAATGTATCTTTATGCACCAACAAATCACCTGTGCCAGAATTACCAGCAATATTTAGGTTAAGACCTTTTAGCTGAGCTACGTTTACCGCATCGGTATCTTCCTTACCTGCTGATACGTTTGTAATTTGTCGTGTTTTACCTGAAGCACCTACGGATACAGCACCTAATCCAGAGGTAGACGCTGTTCCATCTGCTTTCACCGCATCGTAGACACTAGTTCTACCTTTTGCTGGATCCCAGCCTACAATACCAGATGCAGTACTAGCAGTGGATTCAGAGCCTATGGCAACGCCACCAGCAGTGCTAACCGTTGCACCATACCCGAGGGCAAAACCTTTAGTCGCACTGACTTTAGATTTGTTACCTAGAGCAACTGCCTCAGTGGAACCTGATGTCACATTTGATTCTAGACCAATTGCTACCGAATTATCTGCCTCAACCTTAGCACTTCGACCAAGCGCCACACCATCCTGCCCTGTCACTTCACTTTGAAGACCAATAGCGACACCATGATTTTTGGTAACACTAGTATTACCACCAATGGATATAGCATTTAGTCCATTAGCAGTAGCTTCATGACCGATAGCAATTGAACGGAATTGCTGTGCTTTTGCACTATCTCCAAAGGCTGCACTGAATTGTCCAGTTGCTTGCGCTCCTTGACCTACCGCCGAAGATTTTTCACTACTAGCAGCCGCTCCATCACCAATCGCCACAGAGCTTACACCACTAGCATAGGTATTATTACCAACAGCGACGGCATTATCGGCACCAGTGCCTGATTCATTACCGATGGCGACCGTATTAGTACCGAAACTTCGTGCATACACGCCTAAAGCAATAGAATTAGTTCCTTTAGCACCTTCATTGTTATAGTTGGATTCTGTGGCTTTACCATGAACTGGTTTATTCCCGCCTTCACTACCATTAGTTGCCAAGAAATGTACAGGATTTCCTACTGCATTAATTTTATTAATAGCATCTTGTGTTAAACCTACCGTAATCGTATTATTATTCGCAGTTGTTGTTATATAATTACCGTCACCTTTTACGGTTAACGTTTGGTCGTGGAGTCGAACATCTGCTTTACTAGCATCTGTTGTGTTACCTGCAATTTTTAAGTTTAACGCTTTCACTTGAGCTACGTTTACAGCATCAGTGTCTTTGGTACCTGCCGCAAGATGATGAATTTGTCGCGTATTTCGTTCACTACCAATAGAAATACCCGCATTCGTGGAGGTTAATGTTATACCTGTTAGGTTATCATTATAATGATTCCGTCTTCCATCAGCTGGATTCCAACCTGCTTGTTCCTTTTCTATATCTGCTACAGAATAGGCTCCAAGAGCCACGGAATCTTCTACCTTAGCCTCTGAGTTAACACCTAATGCAATAGAATGTTTTTCTCTCGCTTTAGCTTGAGAACCAATAGCAACGGCATCTTCTTTACCTGTATAGGCTCTCGTACCGATACCTACACTATCTTTGCCATAGGCACTAGCACCGTAACCAATAGCTGTTGCTCTTTCTTCAGCAGATTTTGTATAAATACCCAACGCCATGCCACC
>CALGLI010000087.1 GCA_937930265.1 uncultured Veillonella sp.
CCAATAACAATACTTTTACTTTTGGATCTTGATGACCAATATATCGTAGCATGCCTGCACTATCATCACTGGACCCATCATCGACGAAAATAATTTCATGGTCATAGTCAAGTGTTTGCAATACATCTTTGACTGTAGTATAAAATTTTTGAATATTATCTTCCTCATTATACACGGGAACAACAATTGACAGTAACATAGCTCCTCCTTATGATCTTTACCTATCTATTTTACAGGATTGAGGACGCTTTTGCAAACTCCACTGTATATGGCGTTCTTTCTCCGCTTTTGTGCCTAGAACGTAAAGGGCGAACGCCATACACTTCTCCACAAATTTACGTTCCACTGAGATTTGCTCCGAAGTGTATGGCGTTCTTAGATATCGATATGGCTATACACTCGCTTCATGAAATCAGTCATAATAGCTACGCCAGTAAAAGAATGTTCCAAACATTGTTGGTAATTGTGCTCGTGGATACCTCCTAGGGCAATACCTTGTACATGAGGGTATTCGACTTGAATTTGTTGTAACAGTTCTTTTCCTAAATTTACTCCAATACCAGGATGTCCTTCTTTGCATGGTGTCGGAAAGATGGGACTAATCAGTACTTGTTCCAAGTTAGGAATGTGTAATGTTTCTAGTAATGCTACGTCGTCTTCGTTATGAACGGTGCTCCACATGGTTATGTCCTGAAAATGTTGTTGCAAGGTATTCCATAGTTCTTGATCCTCAGATTGCCAATGGCGTATTAGATTTGTGGGTAGATGGATTCGTTTTGCTTTTGCCAAGACTACTTCTAATTGTTCTCGATTCGTAATAACCTTGCCATGGTGCACTACGGTATCCCCGATGGTGTCACAGAGTTGGAGATACTCTTCAAAGGGTAGGTCTGTATCACGGCACAGAGTGTACAGGCTACTGTGATTTCTCATCCAACTATCTAATTCAACACTATCTGCCTTCCCCTTAGACAATCTAGTGCAATAAAGATTCGTTTTTACCTTTGCCAATAGCCCAAGGTTCGGACTCATGACATTAGGCAATCTATTACTATCACGTTTCGCTTTTACTGTAGATCTATATGCTTTATGTATATCACATAGCAAACTACTTTCATC
>CALGLI010000088.1 GCA_937930265.1 uncultured Veillonella sp.
TTACTTCAGATATTAGTATTGTTGAAATATTAAATCGAATGATTTTATTAAATTTAATATTATATTTTGCTCCCACACCAGGTGGAACAGGCGTTGCAGAAGGATTATTTGTGTATTTATTTGCTTCTTTTGTGCCAATTGGAACGGTGGGACTAGTTGCAGTGGCGTGGCGGATCGTAGCAGAATATGTTCCATTTTTTATTGGTATGTATTCCGTATTTACTCTATATGGACAACACATGGCAAGTTCCGTTTCCCCTAGTAGTGAAGAGGTGTAGTTATGGCTGTGAAAGGCAAAAAAGACAAATTTTATTTAGTGAATGAAGTAATCTTACCAGAAGCGATTAAAAAAACAATCAAAGTAAAATCTATTTTACAATTGGGAGAGGCTAAAACGATTAATGAAGCTGTTGAAAAAATGGATTTAAGTCGTTCTGCTTATTATAAATATAAAGATTATGTATTTCCATTTTATGAACTTTCACAAGGTAAAATTGTGTCGATTAATGCATTGATTTCTAACGAATCTGGTATGCTATCAAATATTTTGCGCATTATTGCAGATTATAATGGCAGTGTATTAACAATCAATCAAAATTTACCGCTACAAGGTGTAGCTCATGTAAACATTTCTTTTGAAACAAAGGAATTAACATTACCAGTAGAAGATGTATTGCACGAAGTAAGACAATTAGAGGGAGTTATCAAGGTAGAACTAATTGGTCAAGCCTAGTGCTCAAGGAGATATAGAATGAAGCAAGGCGTAAAGATTGCCCTCTTGGGTTTTGGTACTGTGGGACAAGGTACAGTTGAATTATTAACAAAAAATCTAAATGTCATTCAAAATCGTATCAGTGTTCCGCTTACGGTGGACAAAATTTATGTTAGAAATCCAGATAAATATAGTCATGTTGCGCTACCTGCAACAGCTACATTTGTAACAGATTATAAAGAGATTTTACAGGATCCATCTGTGGATATTGTGGTGGAAGTCATGGGTGGCACTACCTTTGCCCGTACTTGTATTGAAGAAGCCATTATTGCTGGAAAACATGTGGTAACTGCCAATAAAGATTTACTAGCAGAAGCAGGTCCCTATCTTATGGAATTAGCTACAAAACATCATGTGGATTTACGCTTTGAAGCGAGTGTAGCTGGTGCCATTCCAATCATCCGTGCCTTATATGATTCCTTTGGTAGTAACCAAATTACAGAAATTATGGGTATTTTAAATGGAACTACTAACTTTATTTTGTCCAAGATGAGTGAAGATGGATTAGGCTACGAAGAAGTATTGAAAGAAGCACAAGAATTAGGCTATGCGGAAGCAGATCCAACATCTGATGTGGAAGGCTATGATGCAGCACGTAAATTAGCTATCTTAGGTTCTATTGCTTTCAACAAACGTATTTTCTTTGAAGATGTAAGTTGTGAAGGAATTACGAAAATTGATGCTAGTGATATCCAATTTGGTAAAGAGTTTGGCTATACTATAAAATTATTAGGCATTGCGAGAGAAACAAAAAAAGGTTTGTCTTTAAATGTACATCCTGCCTTTATTGCCAACACACATCCATTGGCATCAGTGCGTGGTTCTTTTAATGCGGTGTTCTTGCGAGGTAATGGTTTTGATGATGCCATGTTCTATGGTCGTGGTGCTGGTAGTTTACCAACAGGTAGTGCTATCGTCAGTGACGTAATGGAAGTAGCCCGCAATGTAACCAGTGGCAAAACAGGGGAAATGAAGCAGTTCTATTATCCGCAAAAAACAATGTATAGTTCTAGTAAAATTGAGTCTGCTTATTACATTCGTATGACTGTGGATAACTCAACAGGTGTACTGGCAAAAGTGGCTACTAAATTAGCAGAACAACGCATTTCGGCTCATTCTGTAATCCAACGTAAAGCAGATAACGATACTGCCACATTAGCCATTATTACGTCTAAATGCCCACATGCATATATTCAAAATTTAATCGATTCT